>BDSV01000235.1 GCA_002898075.1 bacterium BMS3Abin03 | reverse complement strand
ATAAACAGATTATAAACTGGCTTTCAGCAGAGTCTATTGAAGCTGCAAATTCTTTAAGGGTAATATTGGCACACGGAAAGAATGACCAAAGAGTTGAATACGAGTTAGGAACTCAATCAAGGGACATATTAAAAAGTTACGATTATAATTTGACTTTTTATGATTTTGCAGGAGGACATGCTACTCCACCTAAAAATATTTTAGAACAAGTTACTAATTGGATTGGTAATTAGATCTTCTTAAGATATTTAATTACCACTTAATAAATTAACTATCTGCAACATTAAAAAGACACAGTAATTTGTTAAATTAAAATGAATTTTAAATTTAGTTTTATACCCTGATATTCATAAATGAAAATTCTCTTACTAAGCGTATTACTTTTATTAGCGGCGCTGATTGCCAGTCTATTCGGGCAGGGCGGCGGTATTTTATATACGCCTATACAAGTATTGTTAGGTATCCCGTTTAAAACTGCAGCCACTACAAGCTTATTCTTAATAATGGTTATGGCATTTTCTTCAACTATAGTTTTCCACAGCGTGCAAGCGGTTGACTGGCAGATGGCAATTGCAATGGAAACACCAACAATGGTAGGTGCGTTTTTAGGCGGTTTCATTTCAGATTATTTTTCAAACACTTTGCTTATTTTAATTTTAGTCGGGTTATTAGTAGTTGCTTCTTTTCTAATGAATAAACCTCCTAAAGAAAACATTAAAAAAATCAAATCCCCTAAAAAGTTTTGGGATTGGCAGCGTAACAGGAACAGTGAAACGTACAACATCAATATTTTATTGTTAATACCTATCACTCTTTTGATTGGTTTTTTAACAAGCTTGGTTGGAATTGGCGGCGGAGCAATTAAAGTGCCTATGATGGTTTTACTTTTCGGGGTACCGATAAACATTGCAATAGGTTCCAGCGCTTTTATGGTAGGACTTACTGCAAGCGCCGGAATGATAGGTCATATTACTATGGGGCATTGGGATTGGAGAATTTCATTAATTCTTGCTATTCCTGTATTTATCGGCGGACAAATGGGCAGTAAATTATCTACACATATAAAACAAGATAAACTAAGAAAATGGTTCAGCTTGTTTTTAATTATCATCGCTGCTTTAATTTTGATCCAGCAGATAGGAATTTAATTAGCATTCATTTAATCCAACCTACCATTGCAAAACCTTAACTCAACCTTTCTCAAATCGGTTTGCAAAAGAAGAATAGAGCACCGGGATTATATTCAATGAAAATATGATACCCGTTATCATTCCGCCAATAATTGTAATTGCAAAGGGCTGGTGTATTTTTGATCCTATCCCCATTCCGATTGCTGCGGGAAGCAAACCGAAGATCGTTGTTAAGCCGGTCATCAAAATCGGACGGGTTCTCAAATGAACCGCTTCTTTTAAGGCATCATTTATTTGCATACTATTTTCCTTCCTTAAACGGTTGACTTTATCTATTAAAATAATAGCATTATTAACCGATACACCTACTAATGTCAATAAACCGAGTCCCACAGATATATTTAACGATTCGCGTGTAATCAATAGTGCAATAAATACTCCGATAAAATCCAAAGGGATTTTCAGTAAGATAACGAACGGCTGCCAAAAAGAATTGAATTGGAGGTAAAGAATTAAATAAACTAAAATTATCGCAAGAATAATGACTAACCCAAACGATTTGATTGTTTCGATTAAAGTTTGATACTGTCCTCTAATTTGATAAGTATAACCTCGAGGCAAAATATTTTCACCTAATGCAGAAGTCAGTTTATCTACGGATGCAAATAAATTCCCTAGAGGATTGGCAATTAAAGTTAGTTCCCGTTCTCCGTTCAAATGGGTAATAGCAGGAAGAATATTCTGCAAAGAAACTTTAGCTACTTTAAATAGGGGAATATAAGAACCGGAGCTGGTTCTAACCGGAAGCATTTTCAAATCATCTATTGTATTGCGATCAATTTGTGGAAGACGGAGAAAAATTGAAATTGGCATTTGCTCTTTTACTATTCTTGTTGTAACCTTTCCTCTGAAAGCTATAGACAATTCCTTAAACAAATCGAAAGAAGATAAACCATAATAAGCTAATTTACCTCTGTCCGGAACTACTTCCAATTGAGGCACTAAATATTTAGAGTTATTAATGATATTCGAAAAATCTCCCGTCTTTTTCATTACGGTTTCAATTTTACCCGCTAATGAAGTTAAACTGTCAAGATTATCACCGGCAACCGATACACCAAAAAAAGCAGGCAAGCCGCTAAAGCTTTCATCAATTTTTTCCTGAGTCGGTTGGTGATAAAGAAAAACAACACCGTTAATACTTGAAAATTTATGTTTCAAATTCTCAATAATTTCGTCAATAGTTTCAGTTCTATATTTTTTATCTTTAAATTTTATCATCATTTCTCCGCGGTTTACATTTTCAATATAGTATGTGTTTTCCGGGGAACCGATTTTCAGATAAATATTATCTACGTCATGAATCTTCTGCATTACATCAATTAATTGTTCGGCAACATTTTTCGATTCATTTAGGGAAACACCCGGACGCAAGTAATATTCAATAAGCAAAGCTCCTTCATCAACTTGCGGAAGCATACCGGCTTTATTCAAGAAAGGAATTGCCGCGCCTGTAACTATGAAAATAAAAACTAAAGCAATTGCAACTCTTTTTTTATGCAGCATCGAATAATTTAAGAGTCCATTATTAAAGTTTATTGCCCATTCGACCAAATTCAATTTTATATATTTTTCATCTTTGAATTTTCCTTTCCAATATATCAGTGCCGGAATTACGGTAATTGAAATAACAAACGAACCGAATAATGTTAGCGCTATGGTTACGCCGAAAGGGGTTATCAAATCGCTGAGATAACCGCTAATAAAGAGAAGCGGTAAAAAAACTATAATTGTCGTCAACGTTCCATTTAAATCAGCAGCAAAAATTTCTTTTACTCCGCTTATAATTGAATTCTTTATAGCTTTTCCTTGTTCTAAATATTTTTCAATTATTTCAAGAACAATTATCGAATCGTCAACAACCATTCCCAATGATAAAGTTAAAGCTGCTAACGTTATCATATTAAGGGAATAACCGAAAACATACATCATAAACAAAGCGAACGTTAAAGCTAATGGAATAGTAATTGAAACAATTAACGTAGGCGACCACCTGCGCAAAAAAACATAGATAGCAAGCATTGCCAATATCGCACCGAAAAATACTTCGCTTTTCACCCCGTCCATCGATTCGATTAAAATCTCAGATTGATCATAAAATTTATGGACTACGGTTCCGGGCGGCAGCAATGAACTAATTTCCGATAATTTCTTTTGAACCGATCCGGCTACTTTGATTGTACCGGCTCCGTCTGCTTTTTGAATAATTAAAGCGACGGCAGGAAGATGAGAACTCCTTACAATGTAATGTTCGGGTAAACCTCCGGGTTTTATTTCAGCTATGTCTTTTAAAAAAATCGGATTGTTGTTCGAAGACTTATTGATTTTTACATACTTTAAATCATCAATGGATTTATATTGTCCATTACCACGGATGGGAATATCAAAGTAACCCATCTCTATATATCTACCCGATGTGATTATATTATTTTCTTGAAGAGCATTTTTAATATCAGACAAACTAATTTTTAGCTGCCTTATTTTCTGAAGGTTAGGTTCAATCACAAATGCTTTTCTTTCTCCTCCGAAAACATCTATCTTGGAAATATTACCAACACTTAACAATGCAGGTTTAATTCTATACTGAATAAGAGCTTTTAAATCGGCTTGTGAAATACTATCATTAACAAAAGTATATCCGATTATTTGCTGCATTCTGCTGCCAAGGTTATCGATAACCGGTTTAACTCCGTCAGGTAGTTGCCCCGAAAGCTGAGAAATTGCGGCAGCGGTTAACTGCCTTGCTTGAGTAATGGAATAGTTTTCGCTGAATTCGATAGTAACCTGCGAGATTCCCATCGAAGTAATTGATGATGTTCGGTTGACCCCGTGTATTCCCTGCAGAGCATTTTCGATCGGACGCGTAACTAATATTTCCATATCTTCAGGAGAAACTCCCGGATATTGTGTAACTACATTGATTAGAGGGTAATTCAAGCCCGGGAAATAATCGATTGGCATTTTATAAATACTCCAGATACCGCCTGTTATAAGAAAGAATATTATTGCCAGTGAATAAAAAGGACGTGCTATAAATTTTTCGAATATTCTTTTCACAATTTTATCAATCAGTCTGCTACATTCATTGTTTTGTTTATATCTCCGTAATAAACTTCGAATACACCGGTAGTTAAAACAACATCGCCGGTCTTAATGCCGGATGTTATTTCAGTCCACCCATCTTTAATATTCCCTACCGTAACTTCATGTTTTTCATATTTGCCATTTTTAGAAGTAACCACGAAATATTTTCCGTTATCAATAACAATTGCCTTTTTAGGAACAGCAGAAGAAAAATGCGGGCTGTATAAAAATTTATAATTTGCGTAGTCTCCCTGTTTAAGTTTGTCGATTGAATTAAGTTCGATCCAAATTAAACGTCCGCCTGTTTTAGGATTTATTGAATTTTCATAATAGAGGATCTTACCGGTTGTGATCTCCCCATTTATTTCAATCGAAAATGATCTCTTAGTTAAATCGGTAAGGTTTCCATAAAAATTTGTAACGATTTTTAGTTTGCTTAAATTCTGAAACTTAGCCAACTGTTGCCCGACTTTAACTTCAGCGCCTTGAGAAACATTAATATCATTTAAATATCCGTCAAAAGGAGCCGTGTATTTTGTCATCGATAAAAAATAATCTAAATCCTTTTTCTCCTTTTCATATTTAAGTCTTGCTTGATCGTAATTGTATTTATACTTGTCAAATGCTTCTTGAGAAATGTATTGATGTTCGGCAAGCTTTTGCTTTCGATCAAAAACGGATTGGAAATACTCAAAATCAGACTTGACCAAATCGAAGTTCTTCTTAAGCTGTATTTTTTGGTTTTCTATTTCCGGACCTGTTAAAGAATAAACTACATTTCCTTTTTTAATCAAACCCACTTGGTTATTAAATTTTATTAAGCCGTCATACTTTGCATCCAGTACGATTGATTCCACCGGTTCTATTTTTCCATAGCCCTCCGCTGCATTAAAAAATTCTCTAGTTTCTACTTTGACGGAATCAATTTTCAAATGAACAACATTGTTGTCGATTTTATTTTGTTTACAACCGAAAAAAAGTGAAATTAAAGAGATAGCAAAATAATATGTGATTTTATTTTTCATTGTTTTGTTAAAAGTTAATTAAAAGATAAAACTATTTCATTCTCCGACTAATTTGTTTATCGAATCCACCCGAATAAAAAACAGGTAAAATAAAAAGCAGCAGAAAAGCCGATAATGAAAAACCTCCTATAACCGCAATTGCTAACGGCTGCTGCATTTGAGCACCCGTACCGATTCCTATTGCTAAAGGTGTAAGAGCTAAAACCGCTGCAAAAGTAGTCATAAAAATCGGACGGAATCTTACTTTCCCTGCTTCAATTAATGCTGAACTTAAATCCATTCCTTCGTTTTTAAATTTTTCTCCAACTCATATCATTTATTAATGAACTCATATTTAATCAGTTTTAAGTTTCCATCCTGTACAAGTCCAACATTAGGTGCATAAATTTTATATTCTTTCACTCCCGGCTCTAAAGGCGTTGTCTCTTCAGTTTTAAGACAATTTTCAAACTTGCCTGCGGATGTTTCAAAGGATAGATTATCTGTTATATTTTCTACTCTGTCCATTGCAACTTCCGGAGCAACTTCCTGATAGTATTTCTCACCCACCTTTATTTCACCCGGAATCATCAAACCAAATTTTGCATCGTCTTTACCGGATTGCCATGCTCCTTCGTGGTTAACTACATTGCCGTTCTTATAAATGTCAACATCTTCTCCGAAGTAATAAACATCATTTTTTATTCTATCAATTGCAAAGTAGTTCCTTGAAACTTCTACCAAACTCCCGTTTTTACTGTCTCTTTCCTCAACTACCCGTGTTTCATAACCGTCAATATTTTTAGTCTCATTAGTTACCGTAATTTTTAAAAGAACTTCATCACTATTTTCCTTACTACTCAGCATAAGTTGATAACCGGGTTTAAGGATGAAATATTTGTTTTTTCCTACAGTAGAAAGATCCTTTGGCTGAACATTAAAATCTTTTAACCAAACGTTTTCGTTTTCACCATTCTCTTTTTCGTTCTGCTCATTCTCTCCTTTTTCATTTTCATTTTGTTCATTCTCCATTTTATCATTATTCTCGTAATTATTCTGTTCATCTTTTTCTTCAACTTCTTCAATAAACTTACCGTTAGTATCAAAAATCGCATCGGATTTCTCACCATCTTTTTCCAATTCAGCTTCATAAGTTGTTTTACTATCCTTTACAATTTTAGATGCTTCTTTAATATTATATCCAGCAAAGTCTTTTTCAATTGAAGATTTTATAACATCAGGTAAATTATCCGTATCGATCTCCGTTTCGGTCTCAAGCAAGCTGCCTTTTGAATCTAAAACTACAGACATTTCAACATCGTCAAGCTCAAAATTCACTTCATAGTTTCCCTCTTCTTTACTCCACTCCACTTCATCTGCTTTTGGGTACAAGGTTTTGAATTTGCTCTGAAGAGATTCGGGAATATTCTTATTTCCCTGCGAACAAGCTGAAACAGCAAACACCATAAAAAAAAGAATAAATAATTTTTTCATTTTAAACTCCGGTTAATATTTCTAAAACCCCCGGTTAAAAATAAAAATGAAATCTGTAGGAAATTTGAAGAATGCAGGAATAGAAGAGTTGAATATATAATTATGATATTAGCATTTGAATCTTTTTTTATAAAAGAATTAGCCGCTAATGCGCGAATTTTATTTTTTTATCGTATAAATTTCGCAGCATTAATATTTTTAAATTTGCGGTTCGCTGTGCCGGGTTTTTATTTCAAGTTTCAGATTACTATTCATTCGGCGGATTTAATTTATTTTCTACATCCGGCAGAAGAACATTAGTTATCCATAAGAAATCGGGCTCGACCTCTAATGCCTTATTATATATTTTCGCTGCGGTTGTGTAGTCATTTAATTCTGTATAATTTATACCGAGCCAGGTAAGTGCAAATATGTATCCCCACCCAATCGGATCATCTGCTTCCCGATTTGCCTGAAATAAATTAACCGATTTTTGTAAATGCACTAATGCCTTAACTTTATTTCCGCCGTATTTTTCAGGAAGAGTGAGTATTAGTTTTCCTGCAAGAAGCTGCACCCGCGGGTTGTCAGGCGCAATTTCAATAACCTGTGAAATTAAGGATAAAGCTTTCGGCGCTAATTGCGGCGCTAAGCTCGAATCTTCTCTTATCTTCTCTCCGTAGTCACTTGCCAATAATGCAAGTGCTTCGGGATCTTTATCATCAGAATCGAGTATTGTTTTTAGTTCTTCAATAGACAACTGGATATAATTTTTAAACTGTTCATCATCTTTAGTTTGCATATAATAAATTGCAAGACGATAATCAGTATAAGCAAGAAAATATTGAGCAAAGAAGTTTGTGTTATCTAAATCCAGAGCTTGCTGGAAATGTTGCTCTGCTTCAATCAGATAACCTACGTCAGAATAATTTGTTCCTTTGTTTAACAACTCTTTCCCTTGTTCTATCAAAACATCGGGTATTTGAGCTTTGATAACAATAGTGCTGCAAAAAATTAAAACTGTAATAATTAATATGCTTCTCATAATACTTCCTTCATTTTATAAACCGTAATTCAAAAATTATTAGGAGGCTTCGCGAAACCTGATAAAAATTCATTTCCAGTGGAATAATATTTACAAAATTTACTGAAATCGAAGGATTCAATTCGCTACGCCCCCCTCAAAATAGGTTATTCAAAGGCTTCTATTATAAGATAACAAAATGCATTTTAAATAAAAATTATTCATCAAATTCAGAATTCAATTTATAGTATTAGCAAATAAATCGTTATCCGTCAAAGCCGGATGTTCCATTTTTTTATAAAGAAAATTAATTTAAATATTGAAAGAATGACTGTATGACTGAATGTTTGTATGGAAATACATTTAATTTTTAAGGCAATTCAAAGTTAAAATGTTAGAGTTACCGCATGAAGATTTTGAATAATAGTATATTTGATATCAATATTATTTTGCTCACAAATTTTTTGAACAATTGACAATCCCAAACCGGGTGAGCCGGATGATGAGTCTCCTTTTTTAAATCGTCTGAAAAGTTCTTCCGGATTTACATTTAATTGTTTACCGGTATTTGTAACCGAAAATTTATTTTTATTAATTTCAA
The DNA here is from genome assembly GCA_002898075.1 of bacterium BMS3Abin03. GTDB lineage: Bacteria > Bacteroidota > Ignavibacteria > Ignavibacteriales > Ignavibacteriaceae > BMS3ABIN03. The sequence continues at coordinate 15,990 of BDSV01000235.1, read as the reverse complement.
TTGAGATTTTTCCGCCGTCAATATTATGTTTAATCGCGTTAATAATCAGGTTCCCGAATAAACTTTCTGCAATAAATCGATTTAATTTTAAAAATGGTTGAGCCGTAAATTTTTTCTCGACCGTTAGATTATTAATTTCAATTAATTCTTTTAGGTTGTCAAGCTGGCGGTTTGTTAGCTCCGTTAAGAATATATCTGTTTTATTATCAAACTCCTTATTCTCAATCTTAGTAAGTAAATTTAAGGATTGGTTCAGTCGTGAAAGGCGGCTGACAGCGTTGTAAAGCGAACTGATTGATTTATGCTGGTATTCACTAAGCGTGTTATCCTGTATTAGAACATCGAGCTTAGAGCGAATAACGGCTAACGGGGTTTGCATTTCATGTGAAGCATTCTCGCTAAATTCTTTTAACTGGTGATAATCCCGTTTCAATTTTTCCGTAAGATAATTTAGTGTCTTATTCAACTCATTAAACTCATCGATATCAACAGGCGGTAAATCCAGGGGTTCTTTTTGCTTAATACTAAAACCGGATAATTTATTTATTGTGTTATAGAAAGGTTTCCACAATCTGCGTTCTCCCAAATAATTAATTAACCCGATCAATCCTATTATTGCAATGAATACTAATACTATCATAATACCTAAACCGGTAATTTCATCCTTCTCAATTAAGGAATGTCTTAACACAATCGAATATGTTTTCCCGTTGATATTTACAGTTGAGTTAAGCTGCCTAAAAGGAACGCTTTCACCTTCTGCTCCAACAAAGATTAACGTGTCAATCAATTGTTCTTTTGCAGCCGAGGGATGATCTAATAATTTAATTTCAATATGTTCGGAATATGAATAGTAAACGGAATCTAATATGCCTTCGACCTGAAGTTTTTTTACAATATTGTTTCTTTCCGAAATCAGGGTTTCGTCAACTTCTTCGGAAATCAATGCCTGAAGTATAAAGAACGTTATTATGCTTATAATAATAAATATCAAAACAGAAATAGTTAAGAAGTAACGATTTATTTTTTTTATTAGTTTCATCTGTTTATAATTTCTTATTAAGGTCAGATGGAACTCGCATTGTAATCATCTTCTTTGCCGAAGGCATTCCTTCGGAAGTGTGTAAATGGTTTTTCATGCTCGTTTCATCCTGTAATAAATTTATACCCGGTTGCGTATATCGTTTTAATGCGGTCTTTTCCGCCGGCATTCATTATTTTTTTTCTGAGATTTTTAATATGTGTGTAAATAAAACAAAAAGAGTCCATCAAATCAGCATGATCGCCCAATAAATTTTCTGCAATTGCTCCTTTTGTAAGAACGCGGTTTTTATTTGTAACGAAAAATATTAGAAGATCAAACTCCTTTTTTGTTAAATCCAGCAAATTATTTTTTACAAACACCTGCTTTGCCTGAATTAAAATTTTCAAATCTCCGATAACAATCTCCTGCTCTCCTTCAAAAGCTTTTCTACGAATTATTGATTTAATTCTGGCATTTAGTTCGGGCAGGTGAAACGGCTTTGTGAGATAATCATCGGCTCCGATATCCAATCCTCTTATTTTATCGCTCAGTGCATTTTTAGCAGAAATAATTATAATACCTGTATCGGAATGCTTTTTTTTAAGAAATTCAACTAAATCCAAACCGCTGCCGCCCGGCAGCATAATATCAACTATAATGCAATCATATTGATAAACATTTATTTTTAATAAGGCATCGTCATAATTCAATGCTGTTTCACAAGTAAATCCTTCCTGCTGCAGATAATCAACTACAGAATCCGCTAAACTATTTTCATCTTCTATTATTAATAATTTCATCTGTTTATAATTTTAAATTGAGGTCAGATGGAACTCGCATTATAATCATTCACTTGTTTGTTCCTTTGCAATCATGCTCGTTTCATAATCTAGTTAGATTAATGCCTTACGATTTAAATCTTGTCAAAATTCGGCAGAAAATTTAAAGTTGAAAAATTCTTAAATCAAAAATCGTTAATCAAAAAATTTAAGAACCAGGATTAACGATTTATCCCGGTTGAGTCGGGGATTGATGTATTGGCTGGTTTATCCAGGTTAGATTTAAAAAAATAGTTCATTCTTTGTAAACCCTCGGCACACGTGTATTTATATTTGTTAAAATTTCATAAGGAATTGTGCCTGCCCAATCAGCTAATTCTTCACACTTGATTTCATTCTCTCCGTCACTGCCTAAAAGAATAACTTCATCTCCGTTGTATGCACTATCGTTATTAATGTTTACAACTATTTGATCCATCGAAATTGTTCCGATAACGGTATATCTTTTCCCTCTTATAATCACTTCGGCTTTACCGCTCATACTTCTCAAATAACCGTCACCGTAGCCCACAGGAACGGTTACCGCTCTTATGTTTTTATCAGCTTTCCAGCTTGAGCTGTAACCTACCGGATGATTCGGTTTGATAACTTTAAAGTAAACAACAAGAGATTTCCAGGTAAGCGCCGGTCTTACTTCAATAGTTCTTTTCACTTCACCCGAAGGATAAACACCGAAAAGAATTATACCCGGTCTAACCATATCCAAATTAGCTTCGGGTAGTTGAAGAATTGCACCGGAGTTTGAAATATGCCGCATCGGTGTTTCGATTGAATGCTTCGCAAAATAATTCAATACTTCCATAAATCGTTCAAGCTGTAATCGTGTATAAGTTAAATCCGCTGCATCTGAGGATGCGAAGTGAGAAAAAATCCCTTCAACTTCAATATTTTTACACTTATAAGCTGCATCGAGAAACTTTTCTGCATTGTAGTAATGCACACCAACCCGTTCCATTCCCGTATCAATCTTTAAGTGTACTATTGCTTTTATCTTCATTTGTTCGGCTACTTCATCAATCTGTTTAAGTTTGTCGATTGATGATGCAGTAATGGTAAGGTTATGCTTTAAGAAAAGCGGAACCTGATTTCCCCAAATTCCACCAAGTACAAGTATCGGAACGGTTATTCCTTTTTCTCTTAAAAGAATTCCCTCCTCAACTACCGCAACCCCGAGATAATCTGCCTTCAACTCCTGAATAAATTGTGCAATACGAACCAAGCCATGACCGTAGGCATTTGCTTTAAGAATAATTATTACCTTCGCCGGTGCAACATGTTTTTTCACCTTGCGATAGTTTTCCGCAATGGCTTTTAAATTTACTTCCACATGTGTTGGACGAATTATCTCTGCTTCGCTAATTGTGGGATGATTTATTTGCCGGTCCATTGAATTTTAATTAGTTGTAAATCAGATTTAATACAAAGATAAAGTTTTTATAACTAAAATTATCTTTATTCTTTTAGAATTTATTTGTTGGTGATTTGATCTAAATTTATTACGTTATACCGGGTAATTGTTAATTGAAATAAAAATAAACGAGGGAGAAGTATTATAGGAATAGTAAGAAAATTATTAGGACCTTTATCCAAATATGACAAGACTCTCCTATATACATATATGTCAAAGGTTCCGGTAATAGAAGGCAACGATGAATTAGCCAACTATTATTTTGCCGATACAATTTGTGGACTGGTTGAACACTTAGACAAAAACAATATTAAACCGGATGAAGTCAAACTGTTTGGATGCTACAGGGAGAAAGAGATTTCATTGGATAACGCTCCCCTATTGTCTGAAGATGGCAAATGGCTGCAAAGACCTAAACTTTGTAAATCGCTTGAAGATTATTATAAAAAAACAATGGATGAACGCTACAAAGGACATGAAGTCCATAGCGATTGTTCTTTCGACGACAGGGACAGAGAAGTGAGATAAAAATTTAAATGAGGAAATTATTATGACAACCAATACAGAAGACCTAATTTCGATAATCGAATCTTTACCTGTTGACGTGAAGATTCAGATTGCAGATAATTTATTAAGAAGTCTTTATCCCAAAGATGAGGAAATTGATAAATTATGGATTAAAGAAGCTGAAAAAAGAGTACGAGAATTAAAGGAAGGAAAAGCAAAATCTATCCCCGGTAATAAAGTTTTTGATGAACTTAAAAAGAAGTATGATTTATGAAATATTCTTTTCATCCGGCTGCTAAACAGGAATTATTTAATACAATCGAATATTATGAAAGCTGCCGGAATGGATTGGGGATAGAATTCTTGATTGAATTTCAAAAGGTAATCCAAAGAATATTACACTTTCCAAATGCTTGGGGTAGATTATCAAAAAATACTCGGCGCTGCCTGACAAACAGATTTCCTTATGGTATTATTTATCAGATACTTAAAAACGAAATTATTATTATTGCAGTAATGCAATTGAACAGAAAACCTAAATATTGGAAGAACAGGATTAAATAAATATCTTTTATTTTGAATTAGTTTAATAAGGGTTCATTATTTATTCATCAATTGACTAAAATGTTATTCCTATCAATTCTCATTTCTACTTATCCTTTTAAAAAGTACAACTATCGTAAATCGCTTTAATTATTCTAATTAACGCTCATTCATTCAAATTTTTCTTTGTATGTTTTGTTTAATATTTCTATTTTCAATTTTTAATTGAATATATACTTTATTGTTTATAAACTTTAACAGTAAAGCACAAAATCATCAAGCAAAATTGTTCTTCAAGAGATAATGATCTTCAAATATCGAGGTAGAAACATGAAATACAAACCGGTAAAAAATTTCATTGGGGACGAGTTAATAGATGGCGGCGGTGAAAAATTAGATGTTTGCTCACCGCTCGATGGTTCAGTAATCTCAAAGGTTTCCCTGTCTGCTGCGGAAGCAGTCGATAAAGCAGTGCATACAGCAAAGGAAGCATTTCCCGCATGGTCGAATACTACTATAAAAGAAAGAGTTCAGGTATTTTTTAGATACAAGCAATTGTTGGAAGAAAATATGGATGAACTTTCAAAATTAGTTCAGGAAGAGAATGGAAAAACTTATGACGAATCCAAAGCAGAAGTTTTAAAGAGTGCTGAACTTACTGAGTTTGCATGCTCGATGCCCCAATTAATTTCAAATGAAATACTGGAAGTCAGCAAAGGTGTCGAATGCAGGGAAGAACATCATCCGCTCGGAGTAGTTGCATCGATTACACCGTTTAACTTTCCTAACATGGTTCCAAACTGGACCATCCCTAATGCATTAGTTCTCGGTAATACAATGATTCTCAAACCTTCTGAAATTGTGCCTCTGAGTGCAAATAGAATTGCCGAATTACTGAAGGAAGCCGGACTTCCGAAAGGAGTTTTTAATGTTGTTCACGGTGCGCAGGAAGCAGTGGAAGCTATCTGCGATCATCCGGAAATACAAGCTATCTCATTCGTTGGATCTACTCGTGTAGCAAAGATTGTTTATCAAAGAGGATGCTCAAACTTAAAAAGAGTTATGGCGTTGGGAAGTGCTAAAAATCATTTAATCGTATTACCTGACGCAAATATTGAAATGACTGCTTCTAATGTTGCAGCTTCGATGACCGGGTGTGCAGGACAACGCTGCATGGCAGCATCCGCAATGGTTGCCGTCGGTTCTGTCGATCATATTATCGAAAAACTTTGTGAAGAAGCGCGCAAAATTATTCCGGGGAAAAATTTAGGCGCGATTATTTCTAAAAAAGCAAAAGAAAGAATTGAAAATTACATTACCGAAGCCGAAAAAGACGGCGCAAAGATTTTAGTCGATGGAAGAAATTATAAAGTAGAAGGAAAAGAAAACGGTTTCTACGTTGGTCCCACTATAATTGATTATGTTCGACCCGAGATGCGTATTGCCAGGGAAGAAGTCTTTGGTCCTGTTCTATCAATTATAAGAACAAAAGATTTGGACGAAGCTATAGAAATAGAGAACAGTTCCAATTACGGAAACGCCGCTGCCGTCTTCACACAGAACGGCGGTTATGCTAAATACGTTGCTGAGCGTGCAAGCGCCGGAATGATAGGAGTTAACATAGGTGTTCCCGTTCCGAGAGAACCTTTCTCATTCGGCGGATGGAATGATTCAAAATTCGGTGTTTGCGATATTACAGGAAAAAGCTCGATTGGATTCTGGACTAAATTAAAGAAGACAACCATTAAGTGGAATCCGGAATCAAAAGTAAACTGGATGAGTTAAAACATTTTTGTTTTAATGTTTATCTGCAATGTCATTCTGAACGAAGCGCAGCGAAGTGAAGAATCTTTTCGAATGTTTAATAAGATTCTTCGCCCGGTAAACTGAACTAAGAATGACAAAAGAGAAAATAAAAAATCAATTTGAAAAGGAGACATAATGAGTAAGATAGTTCGGGGAGGATTAATCCAGGCATCACTTGCCGGTTCAACCGAAGAACCGATTGAAAAAATCAAACAAGCAATGATAGACAAACATCTTAAGATGATTGAAGATGCGGCTAAAGAAAAAGTGCAGGTCCTTTGTCTTCAGGAACTTTTCTACGGACCATATTTTTGTGCCGAGCAAAAAACAAAATGGTATGCTATGGTGGAAAAGGTTCCCGGTGGTCCTACCGTAAAACTTATGCAGGAAGTTGCTAAAAAACATAACATGGTATTGATTGTTCCTGTGTACGAGGAAGAAATAACCGGCATCTATTATAACACTGCTGCAGTAATTGATGCAGACGGAAAATACCTTGGTAAATACCGCAAACATCATATTCCGCATTGCGACCCGGGATTCTGGGAAAAGTTTTATTTCAAACCGGGTAATCTCGGTTATCCTGTTTTCAAAACTGCTTACGCTGATATTGGCGTTTACATTTGCTACGACAGGCATTTTCCCGAAGGTGCGCGTGCATTGGGGCTTAACGGAGCCGAAATTATTTTCAACCCGTCTGCAACTGTTGCCGGCTTATCAGAATATTTATGGGAACTCGAACAACCGGCTCATGCAGTCGCAAACGGATATTTCGTCGGTGCAATAAACAGGGTCGGTAAAGAAGCACCATGGAATATAGGCGAGTTTTACGGAAGAAGTTATTTCTGTTCACCGCGCGGAAAAATAATAGCACAGGCAAGCCGTGATAAAGATGAACTTGTTGTTGCCGATTTGAATTTAGATGAGATCCGGGAAGTAAGAAATGTATGGCAGTTCTACCGCGACCGCCGTCCGGAGACATATCAGGACTTAGTAAAAATTTAATAATCAATTAAGGAATTCATTTATGAGCCAGACAAATGTAAATGAAGTTAACAAGCTGAAAACAGGAGAGATACTTGCAATGCATAAAGAATATTTATTTCCGAGCGTTGCAAATTATTACAAAGAACCGCTCGCTATCGATCACGCAGAAGGATTATACGTTTATGATCCCGAAGGGAAAAAATATCTCGACTTTTTCGGAGGCATTTTAACAATCAGTGTAGGTCACTGTAATCCAAAAGTTACAAGTAAAATAAACGAACAGGTTAATAAACTTCAGCATACATCTACTCTTTACCCTAATGAAAAGATAGTAGCATTAGCAAAAAAACTTGCCGAGATAACCCCCGGCGAGTTAAAGAAATCTTTTTTTACGAACAGCGGAACTGAAGCTGATGAGACTGCAATATTTTTAGCAAAGCATTACACAGGAAATCAGGAGATAATTGCATTGAGGCACAGTTACAGCGGGCGTTCGTTACTGGCAATGAGTTTGACCGGTCACGCTCCATGGCGTCATGGCGGAACTCATTTACCGGGAATTAAACATGCAGTCAGTCCATATTGTTACAGATGTCCTTTCGGGTTAGAATATCCGGGCTGCGATTTAAAATGTGCCCGCGACATTGAAGAATTAATTATGACAACAACAAGCGGTGATATAGCCGGTTTTATAGCCGAACCGATTCAAGGTGTCGGCGGATTTATTACTCCTCCGCCCGAATACTTTAAAGTTGCCGTTCCTATAATAAAAAAATACGGTGGTGTTTTTATCTGCGATGAAGTGCAAACAGGTTTCGGACGTACCGGCAAAAGAATGTTTGGTATCGAGCATTGGGAAGTAGAACCTGATATTCTTACCGCGGCTAAAGGAATTGCAAACGGCGCTCCTCTCGGCGCAACTATAGCAGCAACACAAATTGCAGACAGCTTTACCGGTTTAACAATTTCTACATTCGGCGGCAACCCTGTCTCGATGGCTGCTGCACTTGCTACTATTGAAGTTATCGAAGAAGAAAAGCTTGCAGAGAATGCTTATACTGTGGGACAACATTTAAGAGAAGGTTTAGAAGACTTACAGAAAAAATATCCTGCAATAGGCGATGTGCGCGGAATGGGTTTAATGCAGGCATGCGAATTTGTAAAAGAAAACAAAGTTCCCGATAGTGCATTGGTAGTAAAGCTATTTGAAGAAATGAAAAAGCAAGGAGTATTGATAGGAAAAGGCGGTCTTTACGGAAACGTTATTCGCATTTCACCGCCGCTGAATGTTACAAAAAGTGAAGTCGATGATTTTATTAAAGCGATGGATGTAGCGCTTGCAAAGTGCTGAATTAAAAATGACTTGTTTATTTTTATGATGTTTAACAATGACTGAAATTTTACTTAAACAAGATTTTGAAAATGTAATTAAGCTAATTCAAGATAGTAGAAGGCGTGCATATCGTGCAGTTAATACTGAACTTATTGATTTATATTGGAATATCGGCAAGTATATCTGTAAAAGAGTTGAAGAAGCCGACTGGGGAAAAAGTATAGTAAAGAAATTATCTGAATACATCGTTAAGAATAATCCGGAAATAAAGGGATTCACTACCAGCAACCTCTGGAGAATGAAACAATTTTACGAAACTTATCCTAACGATAAAAAACTCGCCACACTGTGGCGAGAATTAAGCTGGAGTCATAACCGAACAATTTTTTCAAGGTGTAAAACACCGGAAGAACGTGAGTTTTACTTAAAACTATCAGTAAAGGAAAAATACAGTGTTAGAGAATTGGAAAGACAAATTAATACTTCCGTTTTTGAACGTACGATTCTCGCTAATAAAAAACTTGCCCCGGCAATGAGAGAATTACCGTCTGATACTTCATATATCTTTCGTGATCAATATTTATTCGAATTCCTGGATTTACCCGACAGACATAATGAAAACGATTTAAGGTTAGCGCTTATTGCAAATCTTAAAAAATTTATTTTGGAATTAGGACGTGATTTTGCTTTCATAGGTCAGGAATACAGAGTGCAGGTAGGCAATAAAGATTTTTATATCGATCTTTTATTCTTTAACCGGAATTTACAAAGTTTAGTAGCAGTTGATTTGAAAATTGATGATTTCAAACCGGAGTATCTCGGTAAAATGGAATTTTATCTTGAAGCATTGGATCGTGATGTGAAGAAACCGCAAGAGAATCCAAGTATCGGAATTCTTCTATGCAAGGGTAAAGATGATGAAGTTGTGGAATATGCCTTAAGCCGCTCTGTAAGCCCTACTGTAGTTGCTGATTACGAAACAAAATTAATTCCTAAAAAACTTTTACAGCAAAAACTTCATGAATTTTATGAACTGGTTAAAAATAGTAAATCACTAAATCAATAAGCCACCAAATGAATTTAGCTCCAAAACTTTCGGAAGAGGAATACAGAAAAAATTTCGCAGAACTTATTCCTCCGTATAACAATATTACGGCAGTTGCGGAAGCAGCACGCTGTTTATATTGCTACGACTCGCCGTGCAAACATGGTTGTCCGGCACATATCGACATTTCTACTTTCATAAAAAAAATTACAACAGGCAACCTGCTTGGCTCAGCAAAAACAATTTTAAATTCCAACTGGATTGCGTTAACCTGCGCAAAAGCATGTCCCGTAGAAGTACTTTGCGAAGGCGCATGTGTTCTAAATGAGAAAGGAGAAAAACCGATTGAGATCGGACGGCTGCAAAGGTTTGCAATAGAAAATTACTTCGAATCGGGAATGCCTAAATTATTTAAACAAAAGCCGAAGAACGGCAAGTCGGTAGGAATAATCGGTTCCGGACCGGCAGGATTAGCGTGCGGTGCCGAATTAGCTTTGCTGGGTTATGAAATACAAATATACGAAATGAATGAGCTGCCCGGCGGATTGAGCACCTGGGGAATCGCTCCGTATAAAACAAGCATGGAAGATAGTTTAAAAGAAGTTGAAATGATTAAAGGTCTCGGTGTAAATATTCAAACAGGAATAACAGTTGGTGAAACAATCTCTATCGAAGAATTGTTGGATAAACACGATGCCTTATTTATCGGCATAGGTTTGGGAGAAAGCGGGAAACTGAACATTCCCGGTGAACACCTTAACGGGGTTATCGGCGCACTTGAATTTATTGAGAAAATAAAAAAAGGAAATCGGGGCTTTGTTGATGTCGGAGACCGTGTGGCTGTTATCGGTGCAGGCAATACTTCGATCGATGCCGCTACTATAGCTAAACGCTTAGAAGCTGAAGAAGTAATGATAATTTACAGAAGATCGGAAGCAGAAATGCCTGCCAATGATTTTGAATATCGTTTGGCAAAAAATGATGGAATCATCTTTCGATTTTTAACTTCACCAATTGAAATACTTGGAGATAAAAGTGTTGAAGGAATCAAATGCATTAAGAACAAGTTAGGTGAAGCCGACGAACAAGGGAGACGTAAACCCGTGCCCATTTCTAATTCGGAATTTATTATCCCCGTTGATATGGTTATTTATGCACTCGGTCAGCAGCCGAAGTTAAGTTTTTTGAACTCCATTTCAGATTTGAGAATCGAGAGCAATAAAATTTTAGTTGACAGCGATACTTATCAAACCAATAATCCGAAAGTATTTGCCGGCGGCGACTGCATAAACGGCGGCAAAGAAGTAGTGAACGCTGCTTACGACGGGAAACAAGCCGCGCAGGGGATTGATAAGTTTTTAAGTGGTTAAACAAACATTGCAGCCGTGTCATTCAGTAGGAATCTTGTTAAATGAGTTGAAATGTCAAAAGGTAACTATTACGTTTACATAACAACGAACCCAGGTAAAACAGTTTTATATACAGGTGTTACAAATAATTTAAAACGACGAACGTATGAACATTACCTGGAGAGAGGAAATAAAAAACATTTTGCGGGACGCTATTATTGCTATAAACTGATTTATTATGAACATTATACAGATATTAACCAGGCGATAATCAGAGAAAAAGAAATTAAAAATATGAGTAGAAAACAGAAAGAGGAATTAATTAAACAAAAAAATCCTAATTGGAATTTTTTAACCATTTAAAGATTAATAATAATGATAACAAGATTCTTACTGAATGACAGGAAAAGTAGAAATGGTTTATAAATCTAAAATTGTTTTTGAGGTATAATATGGTTGACCTTTCAATTAACTGCGGAGGAATTAAGTCGCCGAATCCTTTCTGGCTTGCATCTGCTCCGCCCTCAAACTCTGCATATCAAAACTGCAAAGCGTTTGAACAGGGCTGGGGCGGGACGGTTTGGAAAACTATCGGCGAGCCGGTAATGAATGTTTGTAATCGCTACGGCGGACTGGATTTAAATGGTGAGAAACTTGCCGGCATTAACAATGTTGAACTAATTAGCGATAGACCCATTGAAACAAATTTTAAGGAGATAGCAGAGACAAAAAGATTGTGGTCAGATAGAGCAGTTGTTGTTTCAATTATGGTTGAATCGAAAAAAGAAACGTGGCAGGATATTGTTAAACGCACTATAGATACTGGCGCCGACGGCATTGAATTAAATTACGGCTGCCCGCACGGAATGAGCGAAAGAGGAATGGGCGCGGCTGTAGGACAGGTTCCTGAATACTGCAAAATGATAACCGAATGGGTAACCGAAGTTTCCACCATTCCCGTGCTCGTAAAGCTAACGCCAAATATAACCGATATTCGTTTCCCGGGTCGTGCTGCAAAAGCTGCTAATGCAGATGGAATATCATTAATAAATACTATAAACAGCATCGTGGGCATTGACCTGGACACATTAAAAATAATGCCGTCGGTTGCGGGCAAAAGCAGCCACGGGGGATTTGCCGGTCCGGCTGTTAAACCAATCGCTCTGCATCATGTTTCACAAATAGCAAAAGACCCGGAAATAAATTTGCCTATTTCAGGTATAGGCGGTATAACTACATGGCAGGATGCGGCTGAGTTTATTTTGCTCGGCGCAACGAGTGTACAGTTGTGCACTGCCGTTATGCATTACGGGTTCAGAATAATCGAGGACCTTGTCGAGGGTCTGACTAACTGGATGGAATCGAAAGGTTTTACTACCATAGAAGATTTCAGGGGAAAAGCTGTCGAGCAGGTTGATGATTTCGGAAACTTCAATCTTTTACATAAAACGGTTGCGCGGATCGATCAAACAAAATGTATTCACTGCAACTTGTGTTATATAGCGTGCGAAGACGGCGCACATCAGTGTATCGACCTTCTCCCGGTTAACGCTCATAATGAAACCAAAGTTAGAGAGGAAGACTGTGTGGGATGCTGCTTATGTTCGCTTGTTTGCCCGGTAGATGGCTGCATTTCAATGGTGAGGGTCGATGACGGTTCCGAAGAAAAAACCTGGAATGAATTGATGGCGGAATTCAAAAAAGAAGGTAAGCCGCTTACGTGGGAGAACCTTGCAGAGTTTCAAAAGAAGCATGGTATTGTAATTCATTAAATGAATTGTTTGATTAATTACTTTTTCAATATTGTCATTCTGAATCCCGATTTATCGGAATGAAGAATCTCTGACTTTGTAATTGTTGAGATTCTTCGCTTCGCTCAGAATGACAAGTTATTTTTTCAGGTGAATAATTTTAACCGTTTGAGAAAAATCAAATAACAAGTAAAAAACAACAGGGTGAAATTATGTCAACATTAATTAAAAACGGGCGCATCATTACTGCTGAACAAGATTACACAGCAGATATTTTTATCGAAAAAGATAAGATAACACTTATCGGACAAAACCTGAATAATAAAGCCGATAACATAATCGATGCAAAAGGCAAATACGTAATACCCGGAGGCATCGATGTGCACACTCATCTCGATATGCCTTTCGGAGGAACAACGTCGAGCGATGACTTTGAAACCGGAACCAAAGCTGCTGCATTCGGCGGAACAACAAGCATTATAGATTTTGCTATTCAACCCAAAGGCGGCAGTATGCGGGAAGGACTGGAAACATGGATGGCTAAAGCCAAAGGTAAAGCTACCATCGATTACGGATTTCACATGATTATTACTGATCTTCCGGACGAAAGGTTAAGTGAAATGGATGAAATGGTAGAAGAAGGCGTTGCCAGTTTCAAATTATTCCTTGCATATCCCGGTGTATTAATGGTTGATGATGCAACAATTTATAAAGCAATGCTTCAAACCAAAAAGAACGGCGCCTTGATTTGCATGCACGCCGAAAACGGAATGGTAATAGACGTTATTGTTCAACAGATGATAAAAGAAAAAAAATTAGAACCGAAATATCATGCCTTAAGCCGTCCCGCTGCTGCCGAAGGCGAATCGACAAACAGGGCAATAGCACTGGCAGAAATGGCGGGCGCTCCTGTTTATATAGTACATTTAACCTGTAACGATGCATTAACGAAAGTTGCTGTTGCAAGAAAAGCAGGTCTGCCGGTTTATGCAGAAACCTGTCCGCAGTATCTCTATCTTTCAATGGATGATATAAGTAAACCGGGGTTTGAAGGAGCTAAATATGTATTCTCTCCACCCGTTAGAGAAAAGTGGCATCAGGAAAAATTATGGGCGGGACTTCAGCAAAATAATTTACAGGTAGTTTCCACAGACCATTGCCCCTTTAACTTCGAAGGACAAAAAGAACTTGGGAAAGATGATTTTACTAAAATCCCCAACGGCGGTCCGGGACTCGAAAACCGTTTACATCTAATATATCAAGGCGGAGTAAACGAAGGACGCTTTTCTGTTAACAGATGGGTTGAGATCACTTCTACAAATCCTGCTAAAATATTCGGAATGTACCCCCGCAAAGGAACGATAGCAGCCGGCTCCGATGCAGATATTGTAATTTGGGATCCGAATAAAGAGCACACAATTTCTGCAAAAACTCATCGTATGAATGTTGACTACTCTATGTATGAAGGAATGAAAATTAAAGGTGATGCAGAAACAGTACTTTCACGCGGAGAAATAATTGTCCGGGATAATAAATTTTTAGGTGAAGCAGGCAGAGGTGAATTTATTAAAAGAGAAGGTTTCGCCGGTGCATGGAAGTGATTCTTCAGCATTGTCATTCTGAAAGAAACGAAGTGGAGTGAAGAATCTATGCCTTTACTTAATAAGATATCAACTTGTTTTCATTCAATATCCAATAATTAAAGGAATTAAATGAGCATCATCATCGATACCCAACTTGTTGAATCCGATATCTCCACAATTGAAAACCGAAAATTAATTAACAATGATTTAGCTCCTACAAAAGTCTCCGAACGCTCGTGGGGAACTTATGCCATTGCCGCACTATGGATTGGAATGAGTGTAAACATTCCAACATACATGCTGGCAAGCGGTTTAATATCAGGCGGTATGAATTGGTGGCAGGCATTGATGACAATCGGGCTCGGTAATTTAATAGTACTCGTACCGATGGTTTTAAATGCGCACGCCGGTACAAAATACGGTATCCCCTTTCCCGTTCTTGCGCGGGCATCTTTCGGAACAACCGGTTCAAACATTCCGGCGCTGCTGCGTGCTATCGTTGCCTGCGGATGGTTCGGTATTCAAACATGGATTGGCGGGCAGGCAATTAATTCTTTAATGGTAATACTTCTACCCGGCTGGGCTGTTTTATCGTGGGGTCCTGCCGTAGGATTTATGTTGTTCTGGGCAATGAATGTTTATTTTATCGTTAAAGGAATCGATTCGATAAAATGGCTGGAATCTTACGGCGCACCGTTCTTATTGTTAGTCGGATTAGGATTACTTACCTGGGCTTACATTAACGCCGGGGGGTTCGGACCGATTTTGAGTCAGCCGAGTAAATTTAAAACCACGGGCGAGTTCTGGAGATTTTTTATTCCTTCATTAACCGGGATGGTCGGCTTCTGGGCAACACTTTCATTAAACATTCCAGATTTCTCACGATTCGCAAAAAGCCAGAAATCTCAAATGATAGGACAGGCGTTAGGTTTGCCGCCAACAATGATAATCTTTTCATTTATCGGTATTGCTGTTACTTCTGCTACAGTAATAATTTTCGGCGAAGCAATTTGGGATCCTGTTGTTCTGCTTTCAAAATTCAGAAGCCCGGTCGTCGTTATTATTTCACTTCTCTCTCTCATAGTAGCTACACTTACAACAAACATTGCAGCTAATGTTGTTTCTCCCGCTAATGATTTTTCAAACCTCTCACCGAAACATATTACGTTTGTAAAGGGCGGATTGATAACTGCTGTTGTAGGAATATTGATGATGCCCTGGAAACTTCTTTCAGATTACAGCGCATATATTTTCGGATGGCTTATCGGGTACTCGAGTTTTTTAGGACCGATAGCCGGTATATTGATCTGCGATTATTTTATAATTAGAAAAAGAAAACTTAACGGCAAAGATCTCTACGATCCAAATGGTGAATACAATTACAGTAAAGGATTTAATCTCAACGCTGTATATTCCCTTGCGGCGGGTGTGTTTGTTGCTTTAATCGGGTTGTTCGTTGATGAACTAAGATTTCTTTATGATTATGCATGGTTTATCGGCTTTGCTGTTGCGTTTTTGCTTTACTGGGTTTTGATGAAGAGCAAAGCAAAACCGCTTATGTTTAAAAATAGGTTTACAAAGGAGAAATGACTTGGTAGTGTTAGTCAAAGATTAATTTTCTTGATATTTTAAAAACGATAATAATATTTATTAGTTTAAATTAGTTACAATTCATTATAAAAAATAAATATGCCACATCAAACGCTATATAAATTTAGAAGTTGGTCAGACCCAATTCATAAACGCTGGCTCACAGAAAGGCAAGTTTACTTTGCTTCACCAGCTCAGTTTAATGATCCGTTCGATTGCGCCATT
>BDSV01000234.1 GCA_002898075.1 bacterium BMS3Abin03 | reverse complement strand
TTGATCTTAAATTTTTTAAACGTGAAGGTTCGGCGGCAATTCCACAATACAACATCCGGTATCTTCCGGTTGTTTACGGAAATTTCTCCGGATCGGGCTTGCTGCTTAATTATAAATTTTGGAAAATATTAATTGAAACGAACACATCTTATTATTTTAATTCCGAAGAAGAACAACTACTTGGCGTACCTGAATTTCAGTCGATAAGTGGTGTTTATCTGAACGGTTACTTTTTTGATGACAATTTGTGGCTGAAGGCAGGATTCATATTTACATACACGGGGCGAACAAATATCTACAGTGATGTTTGGCGAAATGTTATAAGTGTTGATCCTTCGAATAAAATAGATTTTTCCGTGGCGGGAGAAATTCAAAAAGTAGCGATGGTTTATTTCATCTGGGAGAACCTGCTGAACAACGAATACTTTATCACTCCGTATTATCCAATGCCCGGCAGTTCAATGAGATTCGGTTTATCCTGGGAATTGTTTAACTAATTCTGCAAGGGTTGTTTTAAAATGAGTCTCCTTACAAACTCAGCATGTCTTTAAACTTTATCGCCTGCCTTCTCGATACCTCTACCTTCTGCCCGTCTTTAAGTTTTACAAGTAAACCGCCGTTCAACCATGGTTCTATAGATGCAATCCATTTCAGGTTAACAATATGTTTTCTGTTTGCTCTGAAGAATGTTTTATCATCGAGTCTTTCGTCGAGGTAATTTAGAGTGCGCAGTATAAGCGGTTTATTATCTCCAAAATAGATACGCACATAATTTCCCTCCGATTCAAAGAGCCGTACGGTTTCCAGCTTAACAAACCAGCACTTCTCCCCGTCCTTTACAAAAACCTGGTCGCTTTCCGCTAAAATTTCTTTATCGGAATCCTTAATTATCTTTTTTCTTTTTTTCTCTATAAGCTTGTTAACTGTTTCTTCGAGTCTTTTCGGCTCAATCGGTTTTAATAAATAATCGAGTGCATTGTATTCAAAAGCTTTAAGTGCGTACTCGTCGTAGGCAGTTGTAAATATAACAGTGGGAACGCTGTCGAGTTCTTCTAACATCTCGAACCCGGTTTTACCCGGCATTTGAATATCCAGAAACAGCAGATCGGGTTTAAGTTCCTGAATTTTATCAAGTGCATCGTCTGCATTAACGGCTTCACCCACAACTTTAATTTCTTTAAAGGGTGCTAATAATCTTTTTAGTTCTGTTCTTGCCAATCTTTCGTCATCAATTATTAAAGCTTTCATTGTTTTTATCCTCCTGTTGGTATTATAAGTTTTGCTAAAACTTTGTCTTCACTTTCGTTTATTAAAGTAAATGATGCCGTTTCTCCGAACAAAAGATTTAACCTGTGTTTTGTGTTACTCACACCGAATCCCCTGGCATTCTTTAAAGCATCATTTGCTATCTGCCCGTTATTTCTTATTTCAATAAACAGGTTTGAATTTTCGATTCTCGAGTCGACCTCGATTTTCCCACCCTCGGTAATTTTAGATATTCCATGTTTTATACCGTTCTCAACGAGTGTTTGGATCATCATCGGGGGTATTTCAACTCTTGCAGCTTCGTTATCTATATTTAAGCTGTATCTAAGCCGTTCTTCGAATCGGATTTTTTCGAGATCGAGATAATCTTTTACCGTTTCAATTTCCTGCCAGAGCGGAACTCTCTCGGCTCTTTCCATCTTTAGCGAGTATCGCAGTATGTTGGAAAGTTTTGTTAAGGCAACTTTGGCGCTTTCGGGGTCTTCTTCAATTAATGCGCGTATGCTGTTCATCGCATTGAACATAAAATGTGGATTTAACTGTGATTTGAGGGTCTTTAGCTCGTAATCTTTTACGGCTGCTTCCCATATCAGCGATTCAATTTCTGTTTTTTTATAATTTTCAAGATAGTGGATAGAAAAATATATCAATGCCCAGAACAACGCTAAGCCGGTAGTATTTATTATTCCGAGGACAGGTTTTATAGCGGTGTAATTTTCCCTATCCATCATGCCCGAGAAGAAACTCACACCGTAGGTTAAACCGTAAATAACAATACCCAAAATAAAACTCGAAATAATTACATTCGGAATAATTTTTTTTAGTGGAAGTTTAAGCCAATTTCTCTTCTTTATTATGCCGCGGAAGATGTGAGTAAAACTTATACCGGTAATAACAAAAAATATTCCTGTTACAATTCTTTCCCAATGAAGTTCTTTAAAGGAAGAAATGATTATCAGGTTTAACAAAAGAAATGTACCCCAACCAATAATCTGGCAGAGCCAGTAAACAGTTTTACGCTTCATTTTTATTTTTCTTGTTGTCATTTTTCCGGTTACACTTTCTGCCGGGTGATATTTTACATTTTCAATTGCTTGCATTAAATATAATTGTAGATTGAGTAAAACAAAACAGGTTTATAAGATAAAATAAGCCGTATGATTCGGACTTGTAAATGATTATAGAGTAAAGTTACTCTTCCGGATGCCTGAAATGTGAAATATTTGTTTTACCGGTTATATAATGTGATGGACGGATTAACTTCCCTTGTAACTTAATGGTTCTGTGGTTCCGGTTGGTTGGATTAGTAATCGTTGCGCAGGACACTGTCCTGCGCTACGGATTGAATAAAAGAGTGTTCAAAACCCTCTTCTTAATACCTTATCCATATCTGCTTTTATCATAATATTGATAAGGTCTTCGAATTTGGTTTTAGCTTTCCACGCAAGAAGTTTTCCGGCTTTGGATGCATCGCCGATCAGCATGTCAACTTCAGTGGGGCGGTAATATTCCGGATCGACGGCAACGACTGTATTACCCGGTTGTAATTTGCCCGTAAAATCTTTGATATAATTATTTTTGTTTGAATTGTAATTAATTAATTGTTTTGCCTTTCCTAAATCGATAGATTTTATTACACCCGTTTCATCTTTGTCCTTTCCCTGCCATTCTAATTCAATGCCCAAATTATTAAAAGTCAGTTCTATGAATTCTCTAACGGGGTGTGTATCACCCGTAGCAAGCACAAAGTCATCCGGCTTTTCGTACTGAAGAATTTTCCACATTCCCTCGCAGTATTCCGGAGCAAAGCCCCAATCTCTCTTTGCATTTAAATTTCCGAGCAATAGTTTTGTCTGCAAACCTGCAGCAATGCGCGATGCGGCACGGGTTATCTTACGTGTTACGAATGTTTCTCCCCTTCGTGGCGATTCATGATTAAATAAAATTCCATTCGAGGCAAAGATATTGTAAGCTTCCCTGTAATTAACAATTATCCAGTATCCGTAAAGTTTTGCAACACCGTAAGGCGAACGCGGATAGAAGGGCGTACTTTCGTTTTGCGGAACCTCCCGTACTTTACCGTAAAGTTCGCTGGTAGATGCCTGGTAAAATTTAACCTGTCTTAAACCGACTTCCCTGATAGCATCTAAAAATCTTAATGTACCCAATGCATCGACCTGTGCGGTGTAATCGGGAACTTCAAATGAAACTTTAACATGACTTTGCGCGGCGAGATTGTAAATTTCATCCGGCTCAATTTTTTCAAGTAAACGGTTCAAGTTGCTTGTATCGACGAGATCGCCGTAGTGCAGAAACATTTTCTTGTTAAGTATATCGGGATTGTTGTACAGGTGATCGATCCTGCCGGTATTAAAAGAGCTGCTTCTTCTTATAATTCCGTGAACTTTATAACCTTTCTCAATCAGTAATTCGGTCAGGTAACTACCGTCCTGCCCTGTTATTCCAGTAATTAAAGCTTTTTTCATTTTTAACCCTGTTTCAATTAAGTGTATTTCTTTTTGAAGAATTCATAAGTTTTAATTAAGCCGTCGCGTAAACCGGTTTTGTATTTCCAGCCGAGGGAATTAATTCTCGATACATCCATCAGTTTGCGCGGGGTACCGTCCGGCTTGGATGTATCGTGAACTATCTCCCCGTTAAACCCCACGACTTCAGCCACAAGTTTTGCAAGATCATTAATAGAAAGATCTTTTCCCGTACCGATATTGATATGCGAAATACCTTTATCATATAAATCTTTCGCATTAATGTTTTCCATCAGGAAAGTAACCGCATCTGCAAGATCTTCAACATATAAAAACTCACGCATCGGTTTACCTGTGCCCCAGATGGTTACGGTTTTTCTATTCTCTGCTTTAGCTTCGTGAAATTTTCTTATTAAAGCCGGAAGAACGTGAGATGTTTCTAAATTAAAATTGTCATTAGGTCCGTATAAATTTGTCGGCATGATGGAATAGAAATTAGATCCGTACTGCCTGTAATAATTTTCACACAATTTAATGCCGGCTATCTTTGCAATTGCATAAGGTTCATTCGTAAACTCGAGATAATCTGATAAAAGATATTCTTCCTTCAACGGCTGCGGCGCAAGCTTGGGGTAGATGCAGGAGCTTCCGAGAAAGATTAGCTTTTCACATCCGTTTTGATAAGCAGCGTTTATCACATTAGCTTCTATCATGAGGTTGTTATAAATAAACTCAGCTCTGTAAGTATTGTTTGCAAGTATTCCGCCAACCTTTGCGGCTGCCATAATAACAGCTTCAGGGTTTTCCGATTTAAAAAACTCATCAACTTCTTTCTGTCTTGTTAAATCGAGTTCGGATAGTTTTCTTAATAAAAGATTATTGTAGTTTCTTTTTTCAAGCTCTTTTTTTACTGCAGAACCAACCATCCCGTTATGCCCGGCAATGTATATTTTTTTGTTTTGATATTTTAAATTGTCAACCATTTTTATTCTAAAGCCCGTAATAAACTGCAAAATAGAATTCGTTTAATGAATTATCTACAAAAG
Source organism: bacterium BMS3Abin03 (assembly GCA_002898075.1). Classification (GTDB taxonomy): domain Bacteria; phylum Bacteroidota; class Ignavibacteria; order Ignavibacteriales; family Ignavibacteriaceae; genus BMS3ABIN03. Next base: position 31,819 of record BDSV01000234.1, on the reverse strand, counting down.
AAAGGTCTTCCTGCTGCTTTGAAATTTTAGTATTCTGATAACGCAACCTTACGAAGAACTCGTGTAAAATTTCATACTTTACAGATGCACCCAAATAAGTGTGGTTGGTTCTCAATCCAAATAAAAACGGCGGCTGTGGCTGTTTGTACTGGTCTTCGATATTGCCCGCCCCACCCTTTCTGATGTATCGTGCCCACAAAACTGCTTCCAGCCCGCGTATAAAGCTATATTTGATTGATCCGTAAACCTGGTCGTCGTTATTGCCCATCCAGTGTCCCATTATGTACGATGAGTTTTCGTAAGTCTGTGTTTGAATGAAGTGACTGTAAACAAAGGGATAAATTTTTGAGTACTCTAAAGTAAGTGTAAGATTATCCATAGGAAGATCGACAACGGATGCGCCTAATGTAAAGCCAAACTGGTTACGTTGTTTTTTAGAATCTGCTAATCCCTCTAAAGTAATTTCATCAATGAAAAGGGAGCCGTAAAGGTGTGTATTCTTAATATGGTTACGCGAGCTGACGGATGCAAAGAACTGTGAGTTCGCCCCGGCAGAGTTTTTTTGATTGCTTAAATAATGATCGGCTAAGCGGAAAAACGATAACGGAAAAAGATAAAGAAATTCAAGCTTGTCGCTGTAGACAACCGATTCGCCCAAAGATATTTTCAGTCCTTTTGTGGGTCTTATAAACACTGTATGCGAAGCTAGATATTTATTTCTGTATAGAAAACGGGTCTCCCCCGTTTCGGTGTAGTAAATGCTTGTTGAATCAATTACATTTGATTGAAGCCATGCGTGAAAATAGTTAAAGCCGAGCCAGTCAACAGGGTAAATATCTATTCGAAAAAAAGGAAAGGAAGGTGCCTTCTGCGAGAGAACGATCAACCCGTTTTCAGCATAGCCCCACTCGAAAAATTCCTTGCCTGCCGCAAAGCTTCCCCAGCCCCAGTCCGTAGCAAGAATACCTCTCGCTTCGCTGTACTCGATTTTCCGTGATGAATAATCACCAATGTTCTCGCTTGACCGTGCATTAACACCTGTAACAGGAGTAAAACTTTTTGTTTTGTCTATCGTTCTGCCCTGCTCTGCATTATCCCTAAAGTTAAAACTGAATCCGAGAGAATTGGAGATGTAGCCGTATGTGTAAAAGCCGTTCCAAAGATGTGTGAGTTTTGCATTATCGCGCGAACCTATTTCATAACCGAGAATCAAACTTAAATTCATTTTAAAATTATCATCACCGTAGCTGAAAAAACGCCACCGCCCGGCAGGGTCTTTGCTGAAATAATCTAAATGCTTTTCATTCTTTTCATTTTGGATGAACCATATTTCGTGATAAAAATCTTTTTTATAAAATTCGAGATTATCTTTTTCAACCGCAGTTAATTTACCGGGATGTTCTTCTGCTTCAATAAGTTTTTCGGCAAGATACTTACGCGGAAGAGGTCTTAGCTCATCGTTATATTCAATTACGCCTTTAATACTTAGCCGCCTTAAAAAATCGTATATATCACGCTGAAGCGGTTCATAAACAACCTGGGAAAATGTATTGGTTACAAACAGCAGCAGAAAAACTAATAGAGTTGTAAAAGATATTTTAGAAAAAATATTATTCAACATAGTAAATTACCCTATAATGAATTCTTTAATTTTATCTACGACGTAAACAAGCTGTTCGTCTTTTAATTCCGGGTAGATAGGCAGCGCAAGCGAAGTATCTCCCGCCGTTTCCGCATTGGGGAAATCACCCTTCTTGTATCCCAGACCGGAAAAACATTCCTGGAGATGAAAAGGAACCGGGTAATATATTTCCGTGCTTATATCGTTATCTGTCAGGAATTGTTTTAGTTTATCTCTCTTTTCAATCCTGATAATATATTGATTATAGATATGATAATTTTTCAATCCGTTTATATTTTCATAAGCGGCTTCCGGTAAAAGCACACGATTGTTTTCATCAAACCCGGTTCTCCCGGTTTCTTCGGACAGACCCGCATCAATAAATAGTTGGTTGTACCGGGCTGCATTCTTTCGTCTTTTTTCAGACCAATCATTTAAATGAGGAAGCTTAACACGGATAACCGCCGCCTGCAAAGCATCCAACCTGAAATTTCCGCCGATCACCTTGTGATAATACTTCGGTTCACCGCCGTGCACTCTTTTAATCCTGACGATGTGTTCCAATTCATCATCGTTAGTAACAATTAAGCCTCCGTCACCATAGCAGCCAAGATTTTTACTCGGGAAGAATGAATAACAGCCAATATCGCCGATCGTTCCGGTACATCTTCCATCCTTATACTGTGCGCTTATTGCCTGTGCACCGTCTTCTATAACTTTTAAATTATGCTGTTTTGCGATCTCCATTACCGGTTCCATATCGGCGCTTTGCCCGTATAGATGAACAGGGATAATCGCTTTTGTTTTAGAAGTTATTTTCTCTTCGATTTTGCCCGGGGCAATATTAAAAGTAACCGGGTCGCTATCTACAAAAACAGGAACCGCATTCAACCTTGAAACAACTCCTGCCGTGGCGAAGAAAGAATAGGCAGGAACGATTACCTCATCTCCCGGTTTGAGATCGATAGCCATTAGTGCCAATAACAATGCATCCGTTCCCGAGGATACACCGATTGCATATTTGCTGCCGAGGAAATCGCAGAACTCTTCTTCCATCTTCGTCACTTCCGGACCGAGGATGAAATACTGTGATCCGGCAACTTTCAGAATCGCCTCGTCCAGTTCTTTTTTTAATGATTGATACTGCGGTTTTAAGTCCAGCAGGGGAACTTTCATGCTATATTCTCAAATTTTTTATGTAAAGTTAAATAGTTTGGAATGTAAAAACTAATTAAAGAGGTCCGTTAAATTGAAGAGTAAACAAAATCCTTTTCTATTTCTTTAAAAAGTTTTGCTTGCCGGTCTTTTCCGGATATGATCGGATTTTCAACTTTCCAGTCGATGTTCAAATCCGGGTCGTTGTACAGAATTACTCTTTCATTTTCTTTGCTGTAATACTCCGTGCATTTATACAAAAAGATCGCCTGGTCTGATAGAACGGAGAAGCCATGTGCAAAGCCCGGGGGAATCCAGAGTTGTGTTTTCATATCTTCGGATAACTCGAGTGCAAAGTATTGACCGAATGTTGGTGAGTCAAATCTTATATCGACTGCAACATCCAGCACTTTACCGGTTATAACCTGACATAATTTACCCTGTGCCTTATCACCTGCCTGGTAATGTAAACCTCGAATCGTTCCCCTATTGGATTTTGAAATATTATCCTGAACGAAATTAACATCGATTCCGTGTTCTTCATATTTTCGCTTGCTGAAAGATTCAAAAAAATAACCCCTGTCATCGCCGAACACATCGAGATCGATAATTAGCAGACCATCTATATTTGTTCTCTCAATTTCCATCAAATACCTGTTTACAAAAAAGTGTTTATCGTTTGTTCTTTAGTTTCATTTAAGATACGTTCTAAATATTCTTTATAAAGAGAGTTTGGTATTGAATCAACCAAAACTTTCAACTGATCTTTATCTACGAAATGTTTATAATAAGCTATTTCCTCCAAACAGGCAACTTTCAGTCCCTGTCTGTCTTCAATAACGCCGAAGAAATTAGAGGCTTGCAGCAGCGCCTCAGGGGTTCCCGTATCGAGCCATGCTACGCCGCGACCGATCTTTTCAACATGGAGTTCGCCCATTTGAAGATATTCTTTATTAACATCTGTAATCTCGAGTTCGCCGCGTGCGGAAGGTTTAAGATTTTTTGATATTTCAACAACGCGGTTATCAAAAATATACAATCCCGGTACAGCATATTTAGATTTTGGTTTATCCGGCTTCTCCTCGATTGATATGGCTTTACCGTTTTCGTCGAACTCAACTATGCCATATCTTTCCGGGTCATTTACCTGATAACCGAATATTGTTGCGCCCTCTTTCCTTTCGAGCGCTTTATAAAAGAAGCTTAGCTTGCCGTAAAAAATATTATCACCGAGGATTAAGCAAACCGAATCATCACCGATAAATTTTTCACCGAGAATAAATGCTTCGGCTATACCGTTTGGTGCATCCTGAATTTCGTAACCGATGTTTAATCCAATATGTGAACCATCGCCGAAAAGTTTTTTATAAAGCGGGATTGTCTCTTCGTTTGAGATGATCAGAACATCTTTAATGCCGCCCAGCATAAGGATGGAAAGGGGATAGTAAATTAACGGCTTATCATAAATCATGGTAAGCTGTTTGCTGTAAATTTTTGTAATAGGGTAAAGACGTGAGCCGGAACCACCGGCAAGTAGTATTCCTTTTACTTTATTTGCATTTTTTTCTGTCATAACCTTGCAAATATAATAAAAAGATTAATTATGAAATTTTGAAGAAAATTGTGTCCGGGTATCAAATTAAAAATCAAAGCAGTGTACCGCCGAGCACCGTCAGCGCAACGGTAAAGTAGATAATCAAGCCGGTAACATCTACGAGTGTTGCCATAAGCGGTCCTGACGATGTAGCAGGATCGACACTAAACGATTTTAATATGAACGGCATAGTCGATCCGAGTAACGTTCCCCATAAGACAACACCTATCAAAGAAAAGCCAACTGTTAAGCTTATAAGTATCAGGTGATCATTTAATGCGGGAATAAAACGGGAAAGTAATATTACCTGGAAGAACCCGATTGCACCGAGAATTATCCCGATTGATAAACCTGAAAATACTTCCCGCCTGATTATTTTCCACCAATCTTTCAATTTAATTTCTCCTAAAGCCATAGCTCTTATTACAAGTGTAGATGCTTGTGAGCCGGAATTGCCGCCGCTCGAAATGATAAGAGGAATAAACATTGAAAGTACGACCGCCTTGCTTATTTCATCCTTGAAGTGTCCCATGGCAAAAGCAGTAAGTGTTTCACCTAAAAAAAGTATCGTTAGCCATACTACTCTTTTTTTCACCATAGAAAAAATTGGAATTGTCGAATAAGGTTCTTCCAGCACTTCAACAGCGGCAAGTTTTTGAATATCCTCTGTTGCCTCTTCTTCGGCAACGTCTAAAACATCATCGACAGTTACTATACCTATTAAAACACCGTTCTTATCAACAACGGGCAGTGCGACTCTGTCGTACTTCTTAAAAACATTAACGGCGGTTTCCTGGTCGTCGGTTACATTAAGCGCCACATAATTTCCGTCCATCAAATCCGATACTTTTTGATCTAAACGGGCAAGTATAAACTCCCTTATCTTTATATCATCGAGCAGGTTACCCTTATCATTTATAACATAAACAATATTAAGGGTTTCACTGTCTTCGGCATTATCCCGGATATAATTCAATGCTTCTTCAATGGTCCAATCGGGTTTAACTGCAATGTAATCCGGGGTCATTAATCTGCCCACACTGTCTTCCGGGTAGCCGAGGAGTGTAAGGGCAACTTTTCGTTCTTCTGACGATAAAAGCTGAATCAACTGTTTTGCAGCAGCGCCCGGCAGTTCTTCCAATAAAGCGGTACGATCATCGGGAGACATTTCATTGAGTATATCTGCCACTTCGCTTTTTCCCATGGCTTTTAGCAAGTCCATTTGAGTATCAATTTCGAGATGTTCAAATGTATCGGTGGCAAGTTCGTTTGGAAGAAGGCGAAATATAATTACTTTTTCATGTCCCGGAAGGTCTACTAACAGATCGGCAATATCGGCAGGCGACCATTCATTCAAAACCTCCTTGAGAATGCTAAGCTTTTTCTCAGCAATCAGCGATTGTATTTCCGGCTGTAATAATTTGCTTAGCATAGGTTGCCTTTAAAATTTGTGTTAGAGATTAAATTTATTTTTACATCTTGTACTTTTAGTAATTAAATTGATGCTGCTAATTCAAATTTAATTTTTAATATACGAAAATACAATTTTCATTCTATATATGGCTTTTATTTTGTATAAAAATACATATTTAATTGAATGTTGAAATTAATAGTTGATGAAAATATTGCGTTTGCAAAGGATGCCTTTTCGAAATTCGGAGAAGTCTTTCTTCTCGGCGGGAGGGACATTTCCCAAAGCGTACTGAAAGATGCGGATGCCCTGATTGTTCGTTCAATTACCCGTGTCGATTCAGAGCTGCTCAATAATACGAATGTAAAATTTGTCGGTACTGCAACTATCGGCACAGACCATATTGATCTGCAATATCTGCAACAGCGGGGAATATTCTTTTCCGATGCAAAGGGATGTAATGCGGATTCGGTTGCCGAGTATGTTTTTACTGCTTTGCTGAATGTAGCGGTCAGAAAAAATATTTTACTGAAAAACAAAATAATCGGGGTTATCGGAGTGGGTAATGTAGGAAGCCGTGTTGTTAAGTTTGCCGAAGCCCTAGGATTAAAAGTATTAAAGAACGATCCACCGAAAGAGAGAGCAAAAACAGGCAGTAATTATGTTTCGCTTGAAAGTGCGCTTCGAGCCGACATTGTAACTTTCCACGTTCCCCTGATAAAAGGAGGTGTCGATAAAACATTTCATTTGTTAAATGAAAAAAACTTATCTGAACTTAAAGAAAATGTTATTCTCATTAATACATCACGCGGAGAAGTAATTGATAATACAGCACTGCTTAAAGCTGTAAAAAAGAAAAATACTAATTTGATCCTGGATGTTTGGGAAGGCGAGCCGTCGATAAACATCGGGCTGTTGGGGGAATCTTTAATCGGCACTTCACATATTGCCGGCTATTCGTTAGAAGGGAAAGTAAACGGTACCAAAATGATGTTCGATGCACTCTGCGAGTTCACCGGTGAAAGAAAAAAGTGGAATCCGGCATTGCCAAAAATTGTCGACAGTACAATTAAACCGGTTGATTCGGAAAGTTTTGAAGAGACACTTTATGCGTTGTTTAAATTTGTTTATAATATAGAAAACGATGATAACCGGATGAGAAAAATGATAGGAATGAATAAAGAGAAGCGGGAAAAATATTTCGATTTATTGAGAAAAGAATATCCTTACCGGAGAGAATTTTGTAACTATACCGTTATAGCTGGAAAGCAGAATAAACAGCTTACCGGTTTATTAAAAACATTCAGATTTAAAGTAAAATTAAATGGTTAATCTTCATCTTTTTTCAATTTAAATTCGATTGGAATATCCATTTGTACTTTAACTCTTTTTCCCATCTGCAGTCCGGGTTTAAAACGATGGTAAAAAACCGCAAGCCGGGCAGCTTCGTCACAACCGTACCCGATACCTTTTACAACCTGTGCGTCTAAAACTTCACCGTCCCTGTCGATAAAAACCCGGATAATAACCGTTCCCTCGATATTGTTTTCTTTTGCTTGTTTGGGATAAGTAATTTTCCTGTAAATAGCATCTATCCCCCCAATCGGTTCCGGCATAATCTCTACGGATAAATAAAAGGCAGGGTCTTCTTCCAGGTTCCGTTCGTCCTCTATCGGTGGCGGCAGCGGCTGGTTTGGATCGACTTTCTTTTTAATTTTTTTTCTGTTCATATTCGAATTTTTATCGTTGCTGCCTTCCTTTTCTTTAAGTACATTATCGTATTTACTGTACGTTAAGAGTTCTTCCTCAACATCAAGTTTGCCCCGGGTGTAAAAAATATCTTTTACATACGTACCTGTGCTGTCGAAATATGAAGTGGGTCCATCCCTCTTTCCATTTTCTATACTGAACATTTCTCTTAATACACCGTTCTCATCATAGTTTCTTACCAGACCGTTCACTTTTCCGTTAAAGTAGGATAGCTTCTGTTTTAATTTTCCGTTTTCGCGGTAGAATATTGCATCGCCGTCGCGAACGCCTTTTTTGTAATGGATTACGGACTGTATATTTCCGTTATCATAATAGGTAACAATAGAATCCACCTGTGAAAAAGTTAAAGGTGTAAGGCAGATAAGTATTAATAATATTTTCATTAAGTATTTGCTTATTTATTTGAAGGCGAAAAATACATTTTAATCCCGAGTTATAAGAGGCATTAAAACGGCAGCAATAAATATTATTATTGCAGTTGCAAAAATTATGTAACCTATTGTCTGATCGTACTCTAACAGCCCTGATTGATTGAGCAGATAATTCCAATCGTGATAAACCCTATTGCCACCAAGCAGGTGAAGTTTTTGCGCTTTAGCATCCGCTGCATAGACACTAATGTTAATCAAGTTCTGCCCGAGCCAAAGCAATGCAAACTGTACCCCGGTTCTGTAGTTGTTTCTAAGGAAAAACCAGGCAATAATTCCGGGAATAATAATTTGCATTAAAGTTCCGCCGAGTGTATAGATAAACTTACCGAACAGCGTGAAGAAAACATGTCCTGCTTCATGTATAACCAGATCGACATTATCAATCAAACCGTAATTGCCCCGGTTTATACACCAGTAAATTGCAACGGGAAGGATAATTATTGAAGGGATCCATCTTTTAATTTCATCCCACTTTGTATATGGCTTGGCTGCCTTTATATCTATTTCGTTGTTCTTTTCAAATTCCATTTATCTTCAATTTATTTTTATTCAAGCAGCGATTATTTTTCTCTTCAAATTAAAAAAGAAGCATTCCCCGTTCAAATTTTTTCAGTTAAATAAAAGGAAAAACTATGCCAATGTATTTAAAGCATCGGAAACGACAGGGGGTGATGTTTATAACTTCCTGTATTAGTATAACTTAAAGGAAATGATTACTTACCTTATAAGAAAATCTTCCGGCGGGCTAACAGGCAAAGGAAATAAAAACATCTTAGAATTCTCTCTAATAAGTTGAAAATAACCCGCAATAATCCTATTTTACCAAGCTCCTGAAAGGCAGAATTTTAAAAACGAACCCGTACTTTGCCGGACAGGAAACGGAGAACTAAATTACATAATGCTGTGAAAACTTTAATTCAATATTTATCATCGATAGTTTTTCTATCGTTGTTTATAATTTCCTGTGCCGGTTTAGAAGATCAGGAAATGAAAGTAAGCAAAATATCCGAATCTATAAACGGAATTAACTTATCCGTCTCACTCATCGGCAGTTCCGAATTGACCTGCAAAGGCAAGGTAAAATATAAAAACTATACGCTAAAAGATTTCGTTATAAAAAGTTTTGATTATGCCCGACCCACCGAAGTGAAAATTGATTACTCTGAGTTTCCAAACTTAGCGACCGAGCTTGCCGCCGATTTTGTACTGAACAAGAACACAAAATTAGAAGTTATTATCTTTAATAAAGAAAATGAATTTTTGAGGACGGAAAGTGTCCCGTTAAACCCTCACATTCCGCCCGTAATGACGGGAATAGAACTTCAGACGAAGGAGATTGCCAGACGATTTCCGGTAGGTTACAATCAGGAATCGGATGATGTGGAAAGCTACCTTGCAAATAAGCATTATCCGTATAATAAATACACACTCGAACAAATCACAACTATTTCCCTTCTGTTAAAAACAAATTCAAGAATATTGCTGTCGGTTGTTCTCCCGGATCAGGATATACCCGTATATAAAGGGTTAGACCATATTAAGGTTTCCGTTCTTTGTGATTCAAATAAACCGGAACCGTTTTTAATTCTTTACCCAACTGCCGATAACATCTATTATGATGGTCCCGGTTTCTACCAGCTTGTTAATAAGCATTACCGGGAACGAAAGGATGAGGACCAGACTATCACTCCCTACGAAGGCAGGTTCCTCGTGCAGAGAGAATTTAAAACAAATGGGCTGATAGGTGAATACAACCTTCTCTTTGCGCTTGCAGACGACGATAATAATTATTTCTATTATAATCTCGGTTCTCTTATTCTTGATAATATTGCACCACAGTTTGACCGGTGGTCTATCGGGGAGTATTCCTTTAGCGGAAATGAATTATTTGAAGGAAAGGTCTATCTTGATTACAGGTTAGCAACCGGGAATAATCCTTACAATGTAATCTTTTCGGGAAAAGTTTTTGGCGACATTAAAAAGCTGTTTGTAAACGGTAAAAAAGTAAAATTCAAAAAAGACGGCGACTTACTATTTACCCAAAAAATAAATATCCGCTCCGGCTATAAAGACCTCACGATTGGAATAGTTGATAATTCGGGGAATGAAGGAAATTATATTCTGCCTGTGGTCGTTCCCTGATAACCAGGTTCTTCATCCTGCAAACCCATCTTTACACTTGCATTTTCATTCTATTATAATATTTGTTCATTTTAGAGATTGTTATATAATTTTATATGGATTTTGAAAATAGTATTTTTGCATAAACTCAATTATAATATGATAGAAATAAAAGACTTACATAAAAGCTTCGGTGATAATAAGGTTTTACGGGGTGTGAACTTAACGATAGAAACCGGAGAAACAATTGTAATAATCGGCAGAAGCGGCTGCGGTAAAAGTGTTCTTATAAAACATATAGTTGGGTTGCTTATGCCCGACTCGGGTTATGTTAAAGTTGAAGACCAAATAGTAAATGAATTAAACAGTACAAGTCTTAATAAACTTAGAAAGAGGTTCGGGTTTTTGTTTCAGGGTGCGGCTCTATTCGATTCTATGACAGTAGGTGAAAATATCGCTTTAGCATTAGTGGAATCGGATAACGGCTACAGCAGGGCTGAAATCGATAGAATGGTTGAAGAAAAATTAGAGATGGTAGGGCTGCCGCATGCGCAGGATTTGAAACCGGCTGAGCTATCCGGTGGGATGAAAAAAAGAGTGGGGCTTGCAAGAGCTTTGATAACAAACCCCGATTATATTCTGTATGACGAACCTACAACGGGTCTGGACCCGATCATGTCCGATTCGATAGATCATCTTATAAAAGAATTAACGGAAAGATTAAATGTAACTTCGGTTGTTGTAACCCACGATATGTACAGCGTAAAAAATGTTGCTGATAAAGTTGCAATGATAAATAACGGTAAAATTCATTTTGTGGGCAGCCAGAATGAATTAATTAATTCCGGTGATCCTGTAATTCAGAAATTTATTAAACGTACGGCATAATCTGAAAGTCTAGAAAACTTTTACGTTTTAAATAATTATAAAGTATCTATTTAAATATCCGTTCATCAAATTCTATCTGGTTGTAATAGATGTTGAAAGGTTGCTTAAGGCACTATTCGTGTACCGCAATTTGGATCGGAGAGCTGTGTTGATTCCGTGATTATTGTTTCTCTGCCGCCATTTTTTACAAAATCAATAGCAGCAAGAATTTTCGGACCCATACTGCCTGCGGCGAATTCTCCCTCATCATAGTATCTTTCGGCATCGGCTATCGATATTTTGTCTAATGCCCTCTGGTTTGGTTTCTGAAAATTTATATAAACTTTAGAAACGTCTGTTAAAATAAAAAAAGCATCGGCTTTAATCTCACGTGCGAGCAATGCAGATGCAAGGTCCTTATCTATCACTGCTTCAATTCCCTGCAAATGTTTTTTCTTATCACGGTAAACCGGAACGCCGCCGCCGCCGGCTGCAATTACTATATTGCCTCGCTTAACCAGGTCTTTAATAATTTTTTTGTTCATTATTTCCATCGGTTTGGGGGAAGGAACAACCCGCCGCCATCCTCTTTTTCTCGGGTCTTCTTTAAAGACCAACTCGGGATTTGCTTTGGAGAGTAGTTCCGCTTCTTCTTTTAGATAGAATGCACCTACAGGTTTAGTAGGTTCTGCAAAAGCAGGGTCATTTAAATCTACAACAACCTGCGTTATTATCGTTATAACATTTCGCCTGACTTTGTTTTCGGTTAGAATATTTTTCATCTGCCTTTCAATCATGTAACCGATTCCGCCCTGAGAATCAGCGACACAAATATCTAACGGCATTTTAGGAATTTTATATGTTTTAAATCCGGCATCGTTTCTTAACATAATGTTTCCCACCTGCGGTCCATTCCCATGTGTGATTACGATGTTGTGTTCATTTTTCACCAGCTTCAATAAGTGGATGCAAGTATCGTAAGTATTTTTCTCCTGCTGTTGAATCGTTCCTAATTCGTTGCCCCTTATAAGTGCATTCCCTCCCAAAGCAACAACAGCAATTTTTTTGTTCAATTAATTATCCTTACTATTAATAAAAACTATGATTGAGAAAATAGACTGTAAACATATAAAGCCGTAATCTTAAATAAAAACCTTAATATGGTTGTTATGTTAAAAATATTGTTATTCGATCATTTTAATTGAGAGATTAAAATAATATTATTAAGTTTGAAAACGTTGTCCAAATTATTTTTTGGGTTGAATAAAAATTCATCATTTAATATTAATTTAAATGTTTTACCAATTCAATAAACTCAACCCCCTACCCCCTTCTCTTTGAAAGAGAAGGTGGAATTAAAGAGGGATGAGTTTTTCTCATAGCCATAGTAATAATTTGTACTTGTAATCCATTTTTTTTGTTCTTGTTAATTTATTAACAGTTTATTTTGGACAGATGTGAAGTTTGAATACAACTTAGTGTAAAAGATTGATAAATGGATTCCAGAAATAAAATAGACCCCGAAGAATTATTAAAGCCCAATAATATGCTTCGCCTTTATGCAAGCGGTGCGTTTCCTATGGCAGATGAACGTACAGGTTCGATTAACTGGTATATGCCCGATATAAGAACTATAATTCCGCTCGACAATTACAACATCCCGCGCTCGGCGAGAAAAGCAATTGAAAATAAAAATTTCAAGATACGATTCGATACCAATTTTCTCGATGTTGTTAAGGGTTGTGCAGACAGGGAAACCACATGGATTTCCGAAGATTTGATAAGGGCTTACAGAAGACTGCATAAAAGAGGACATGCACATTCAGTAGAAACCTGGAAGGACGGTAAACTCATCGGCGGTTTGTACGGAGTAACTTTTAGAGGAGCTTTCTTTGGCGAATCAATGTTTTCAAAAACATCGGAGGCATCGAAAGCTGCGTTGATCGCATTGCTGAAATATTTGAATGAGAAGGATTACCTGCTGTTGGATGTTCAATATGCAACCGATCATCTGAAAATGTTTGGTGCCGTAGAAATTCCTTTCGAAGAATATACTAAGCTGCTTCATAAAGCTTACACGAGAGGGTGCGAGTTCTAATTTCAGGATTATGTTGAAAACAATTATTATTCATCATCTGAGTAAAATCATTTTCTTTGTAGCAGTAAAATTACCGGCGGTAAGCCGATAAAAATAAACTCCGCTGGAGTAATCAGATGCATCAAATTCAACAGCATAGTTTCCAACTGTTAGTTCTTTATCCACCAGGGTTGCTACTTTATTTCCGAGAATATCGAAGACCTTTAATAATACTTTTCGTAGTTCGGGGTAATATTCTGTCAATACTGCTGAAATAGAAAAACTAATTTTTGTAGTTGGATTGAATGGGTTGGGATAATTCTGATAAAGTTTAAAATCATCTGGCGGTAACAATTCCCCCTCATCAATAATGTTCGGCTCAGCAGGGAAAAAGTATTCTGATAATCTATCAAGGTTTGCACGCCACAATCCCCAGCTATGTCCTTCCGGCAGCTCAAGCCATTCATGCTCATATCCTTTTGATTGCAGCGAATCCTGAAAATGATGCATGTTTCCTACTAGACTACCTTCATAACTTCCCCAAACGGAGCTCCACTTTATATCTTCCTTACTGCCGTTAACTATCAGATTATACACTTCAAAATTATTTGGTTGAAACGCTCCCGAATGAAGTCCGCATAATCCAAATATTTCAGGGTGATGGTAAGAAATTAATGCAGAAATATTTCCGCCGTACGAATCGCCCAATACTAATCTTTGCGATGGATCTTGTATTGTTTGATACGAACTGTCGATAAACGGGGTAAGCTCTTCCACAAAAAATAATCTGTACTGATTTCGTTTGCTGCCCGCATATTCTTCATTTCTATTGTTTGGTTTTACAAATACAGCAATGATTGGTTTGATTTTATTACTATCAATCAAGTTATCGATAACGTTTACTGCACTTCCAAGAGTTATATATTCAAATCCATCCTGAAAATATGCTGTCGAATATCTCGCCTCCGGATTTTTATTGTAACCGGGAGGAAGATAAATTTTTAATTGAAACGTTTCATTAATATGTGTACTAAAAATTGATGTTGTTATTATGCTGCCATGTTCGATAACCGGATTATATTCAATCTCCCATGGCTGAATATATTCAGGCATAGCTAATTCACTGTTTGGTCCATAACCGCCTGTAATTGTATGGGGATTTTCGGGGTCGAGTATCCAGTTGTTTCCGTTGAGAACAAATTTATAATCTAAACGGGCATTCATTTCGAAAATTTTGGAGAAGTACCAAAAGCTTGTTTGGGTTAAATTGTTCATCATATTAGCATTAGGATTCCAGCCGTTGAAATCCCCCGCTACGGATATTGTATTCGTATTTCCAAGATAAATAAAGTTTGCATTACTATCTTCGATGAACGGAATTCCCTGTTCGCGTGCTATGGTCATAAAACTGTCAACCACCGCTGCTTTCTCTGTAGAATCGCTAATTGAGTTAACACGATTTAAAAATTGTTGAAAGCCGCTTTGAGCGAATAGACTTTCAGAGAAAATAAAAATCGACACAAATAAAATGTTTTTTAACACTGTTTTATTACCTGCTTTTAAACGTTAAAGATTTGTTTGATTAAATTTTATCTGATATTTTAAATCGATAATAAATGAATTATCTAAATTGATGTTTAAAAATAATAAAATTCAATCAACCGGTTTGTAAAATAATCAACAAATTTTCTTAACGGAGTAAAGAAATGAACTACGATAAATTCAGAGTGAAGCCAAACAGTAACGTAAATCTATCAAAGATAAGCACATTCGATACGGGAAAATATAAATCGAAAAAAGAAGCTGCAGCTATGCTGAAAGAAAATATTAAGAAAATGACCGAGCTTCAGGACAAGCTTTATGCGCAGGATAAATTTGCGTTGCTTATTGTTTTTCAAGCGATGGATGCCGCGGGAAAGGATGGAACAATTAAACATGTGATGAGTGGACTTAATCCTCAGGGGACGCAGGTTTACAGTTTTAAGCAGCCGTCAAAAACGGAACTGGATCATGGCTACCTCTGGCGTATTAACAAAGCGTTGCCCGAACGGGGTAGGATAGGCATATTCAACCGTTCTCATTACGAAGAAGTATTGATCGTTCGTGTGCATGATTTAATTAAGTTTCAAAAGCTTCCGGAAAAGTTACTTAATACCGATATTTGGAAACAGCGCTACAGGCAGATAAACGATTTTGAAAAATATTTATCCGAAAATGGCATGGTTATTTTGAAATTCTTTCTTCATATATCTAGAGGAGAGCAGAAGAAACGCTTTTTAAAAAGAATAAACAATCCCGAAAAAAACTGGAAATTTTCCGAATCGGATATAAAAGAGCGGGGTTTTTGGAATGAATATCAAAAAGCATATCAGGAAGCAGTTTCTGCAACGAGCAAAATATATGCGCCCTGGTTCATCGTTCCGGCTGATAAAAAGTGGTTTACACGTTTGGCAGTTTCGGAAATTATTGTTAATGCAATGGAAAAACTCAAGCCCGATTATCCTAAATTAGACAAAAAACAACTATCCGGTTTAAAAAGGGCGAAAGAATTATTGTTGAAAGAGATGTGATAATAATATATATTAAAAGCCCTCACCCTTAAGTCTCCCACAAATGCCTTCCCTCCTAACCCGAGGGAGGGCGGGAGACGATTAGAAGTGTAAGAGCAGATAAAAAAGTATTACCGCTTAAAAACTTCAAATATCAAATCATAAATACAAAACCTGAACAGGCAAAATTCATTTCAATTTTACTTTAATATATTGTTCCCAGTTTCCGGGGGGCTTGCCAGTATTACTCTTGCTCCTTTTTGAACTAGGGGTTTCATAATAATTATATTTTTCAAAAGCGGTTTCCATTTCGGTAAGTGTCTTAAATTACTTTTCTGCTGGTTGTACAGGTTGGTTTGTGAGAGACAATTATTTTCGGCATTGTGTTCTCCGGATTTAACCCTGTAAAATTTCCGCCTCTCTATTCACCGAACGGCGAATGATAGTTAAATGCATCTCTGTTTTGAATGATCTCTCTCGATAAACTTAAATATGCCTGCGATGCTTTTGCTACGGGATCATAAATGAGAACAGGTTTTCTGTGAATGCTTGCTTCCCCAACCTTTGTATTTTTCGGTATTGATGTGCTGAAGATTAAATTGGGATATTTTTTGAACAATTCTTTTTTTGTTGCGAAAGAGACTTTGGTGTTGTATTCGTATATGGTTAGAAGAATACCCTCAACTTTTATATGCCGATTGAAATTTCTTTTGATCGTCTTTAAACGGTCTAAAATCTTCTGAACAGCATCCAATGCATATTGTCCCGGGGTAATTGGGATAATAACCGAATCTGCCGCCACTAAAGCAGCGTTTGTCGGACCAACAAGATACGGGGGGCAATCAATAACAATGTAATCGTACGATGCAGCTTTGTGCCTTAAAATATTTCCCAACAGTTGTTCGTTTGTCAGAATCCTGCTTAGCCGAACTTCATCGAAATAGGTTAATTGTTTAACAGGCACAAAATCGAGAAACTGGTTTTCTGTTTTGAGTATTACCTTTTGCAGCGAAGCAGAAAATTGAAGCACATTAAATATATCATTCTTGATACCTTCACGCGTAAAACCCAAACTTGACGCACATGACCCCAAAGGGTCCACATCAATTAGAAGGGTCCGCTTTTTTGATAATGCAAATGCCGTAGCAATATTAACTGCCGTGGTTGTTTTCCCTACTCCCCCCTTAGGCAGGGCAACCGCAATTATTTTGACCATTGGATATTAAAGTTAAGAACTATTTTTCTTTTATGCTCAATTTAAAAAATATTTTTATTGTAAAATTAAAATTAAATCTCAAAATAAGAAATATTTAACAAGTAAATTTCACTTTATTGGAAAGACAGCATAAATTTGTTCTTGCCGCAGTGGATCAACGGGTCAAATTAATATTTATCTGATCTTTCAAAGAGTTTTTCTTTCTTATAAAACTCATTTTTTTTATATTTCAAAACAAAGCGTTCCTGATTATGAAGATATACAATCACTTATTAAATACAATAGAAGAAAAAGGCGCTGCCTATCTTGTTTTATTAGACCCTGATAGTCTTTCGGGTGATAAAGCAAGTAAATTTCTGAGGCACTGCGAAAAATCCGGCGTCGATGGTTTTCTTGTTGGCGGCAGCTTAATGATGAGTACTAATTTTGAACCGCTAATTAAAAAAGTTAAGGTTAGTACAAAACTTCCGGCAATCATTTTTCCCGGAAGTATAAATCAAATCTCACCTGTTGCAGATGCAATTTTATTTTTATCGGTCGTAAGCGGCAGAAATGCAGATCATCTTATTGGCAAGCACGTTATCGCTTCACCGTTAATTAAAAAAGCAGGTATCGAACCGATTTCTACGGCGTATATTCTTGTTGAAAGCGGAATTACAACTACGGCAGTTTATATGAGCGGAAGCATGCCTGTACCGCGCAACAAACCCGAAATAGCCGCCGTTACCGCCTTAGCTGCCGAGTATCTCGGAATGAAGCTGATATATCTGGAAGCGGGTTCCGGTGCCGACTTGACAGTTTCCGATGAAATGATAGAAGCAGTTGCAAATACCTGTACCGTGCCTGTAATTGTCGGCGGAGGGATCAGATCTCCTTTAGTTGCAAGAGAAAAAGTTAATGCCGGAGCAAACATCATTGTTACGGGCAATTTCTTCGAGGATGAAAACAACTGGGAAATGATAAGAGAGTTTGCAAGCGCCGTGCATTTTAAAAGTCCGATTGAAGTATAAGCATATACAATTATTTTTAATCAGTATTCGTAATCGATATTCGTAATAGAAAAAGGATAGTAAACGCATATCCATAAATTATAAATTTAAATTCTGAATTATGGACAAAGAAAAATTCATTGTTGACTCGCTGAAAGAAAGTGCGGAAACAAAATTAAAAATTGAGATGGAATGTAAAGACGGCATCCTAAAAGCCGTTAATATTTTTGTTGATGCTTTTAAAAACGGGCACAAGGTTTTGCTGTGCGGTAATGGCGGAAGCGCTGCCGATAGTCAGCATATAGCAACCGAACTGATGGTTCGTTTAAGCCACGATATAAACAGACCTGCCCTTCCCGCTATTGCATTAACAACCGACAGCTCTAATTTAACTGCGGGAGGAAACGATATAGGTTTTGATAATGTGTTTGCAAGAAGCGTTGAAGGTTTAGGCAGTAAAGGCGATGTTCTTTTGGCAATTTCTACAAGCGGAAATTCCGAAAACATAGTTCGCGCCGTAAATAAAGCCCGGGAAAAAGGAATACAAACAATCGGATTATTAGGCGGCAGCGGAGGTAAACTTAAAGCTCTTGTTGATCTGCCAATCGTTATTCCTTCTGCCAATGTGCAAAGAATACAGGAGGGACACATAACTGTTGCACATATCATCTGCGAACTTGTTGAAGAAGAGCTTTACGGAAATTGAAAACTGATGTTACGCAAAATCATAAAGACAGCATGTCATGCCCGCGAAAGCGGGCATCCACTATGCAAAAATAAACGAAGAAATAGATTCCCACTTTCCCCGATAAATCGGGACAGGCAGTGGGAATGACAAATAAGGATCTTTTTTATGTTAAAATGCATCTTTGCGTAACTTCAGTTAATAATCTAAAGTTTAGTACTCATCCAATAAATCCTATCACCTACTACTATATTATATTTGTCCGTAAATCCCGCATTAACTTCCACAACATACATCGCCGGTTTTGATGAAGGATAGCTCTGATCGGAAAGCACTTTTGTGTTTTTGTGAATTGTAACTATCTGCCTGTTTTTATTCACGAAAATCATATCGAGCGAAATCAATGTGTTACGCATCCAAAACGATTGGGGTCGTTCGAAGGGAAAAATAAACAGCATTCCCTGGTTTTCTTTCATAGATTTCCTGCTCATCAAGCCAAGCTGCCTGTCAAAATCGTTGTCTGCTATTTCCAAATCTATTTTTGCTTTTACGTTTCCGAGACTATCGGTAAAAGTAAGCTCACCTTCTTTTGTGAATGTATAAAATTCATCTGTGTGCACGTTATCTTTTGTTAAATATTTTATGATGAAAAATGCTGCAATTGCAATGAGAATTAATACCGCACCTAATTTTAACCGCTGCGATTGTGTCATGCTTTTATTTTTTGACTGTTTTGTTTCGTTGGATTTTTTTTGTTTCTTTTGAGTCATTATTAATATTCCGTAATTTATAATCAACAAATATAACTAATCAAAAAACATTTTTATGAGTAATTCCCCATCGGAAATAATTGAACGAGAGATAATTCAACTGAAGGATGCTCAAAACACTATGCTCAGAAGCGGATGGGGAACAGAATCGATCGATAACACTGTGGTTGAAAAAATAACTTATTTAAGCGACCAACTGAAAGTGAAAGGATATACTGCTTATCCCGCTGACAAATCTGAAAAGTATCCCTGCATTATATGGAACAGGGGTGGGATAGGTGACAGGGGAGCGATTGATTCTTTTACCGCAAGAGGTCTGTTCGGACAAATAGCAAGCTGGGGCTACGTTGTTTTTGCATCGCAGTACCGCGGAAGTGACGGCGGCGAAGGCAAAGATGAATTTGGCGGAGGCGATTTAAACGACGTGTTAAATTTAATTCCTCTTGCAAAACAATTTGATTTTGCCGATGAAAATAGTTGGGGAATTGAAGGATGGAGCCGCGGCGGCATGATGACTTACCTGGCATTAACTAAAAAGCACGACTTTAAATGTGCAATTGTTTTGGGCGGCATTGCAAATATTAGATGTAATTCAGATGAAAGTCCTTTTATGCGCAGACTTTATGAAATTACGATGGAAACGGAAAGCGAAGATGAATTCAATAAAAAATGTGAATCGAGATCTATTGTAAAATTTCCCGAAAAGCTATCTAAAAACACACCGATGCTCATTCTGCACGGAACAGACGATAACAGGGTTCTTCCGCATGATTCACTCGATTTATCATATCATCTGCTTAGATTAAAAATACCTTTCCGTCTAATAATGCTCGAAGGCGGCGATCATTTTATGCGTAAGCACCGGAAGGAAGTAGATGAGATGAGAAGAAAATGGTATGAGAAATACCTGAAAGCCCCTCTCCCAAACCCTCTCTCCTAAGGGGAAAGGGCTTTTGAATTAATTTTAATCGATTACTTGTTCGATCGGGTATCAAATATCATAATGCTGATTATTTTTTCCTTGGTGTAATAAAACCGATAGGTTTTTTAGGTTTCTGTTTTTCAATTATTAATTGTTTTATAACCTTAAAAATATCATTGATATGTTTTTCGTGTTCTTCAAATTTTTCTTTCGTTTCTTTTTCAAGTTTCCTTAATTCTCTTGCTAATGATTCACTGCTCTGTAAAAACTTCCTCATTTGAACAAAAGCTCTCATAATTGCTATGTTAACAAGGATTGCCCTTTTACTTTTTAAAACGCTGGATAGCATTGCTACACCCTGTTCTGTAAAGGCAAACGGAGTACTTGGGCTGTATTTATAATTTCCGAGCTTATCACAATTTGTGATAAGCTCATCCACTCGCTTTTAGTTAATTGAAACATAAAATCGCCAGGAAATCTATCGATATTCCTTCTTACCGCTTGCTTTAACGTTCTGGTTTCAACCCCGTATAATTTAGCTAAATCAGAATCTATTAAAACTTTTTCTCTTCTGATTATATAAATCTTATTTGTTATTACTTCGGTTGGTATTTGTATTTCTTTCTTCATAATAATCGTTTGGTAAAATATTATTTTTTAAGATCACAAATTGTGATAACCTTTCGGTCCCGGTTGGGAAATTAGGTGTTACCTCAATAAGATCATCTTTTTAGTACTTGCATAGTTACCCGCTCGTAATCTGTAAAAATAAACTCCGCTTGGTAAATTACTCCCGTTAAATTCTACCTCATAGCTACCTGGCGGTTTTTCTTCATTTACTAATGTTGCAACTTCATTGCCCAAAACATCGTACACTTTCAACATTATCTTGTTGGGCGACGAGGCTCGTCGCCCTACATTTGGAATTGCATACTTAATTTTGGTGGTAGGATTAAACGGGTTAGGATAGTTTTGTAAAAGACTGAATGAAGCCGGAACACTGTTTACATTTACAGCTAACCCTGCAAGCACATTTTTACTACCGTCATAATCTAACTGCATTAGCTGGTAATAATATAAATCATTATTTACCTGCTTATCGATAAAAGAATAAAAATGTTTTTCAGTTGTTGTTCCATTCCCTTTAACAAATCCTATTTGATACAATGAATCGCTGTTTACCCCGCGGTTAATAATATATCCGTAATTATTAACTTCCGAAGCTACTTGCCAGTTTAAGATAACATTTCCATTCTCAGTTTTAACATCAAAAGAAGTAAGTTCAACTGGAATAATATTATCGTATATCACTCCGCCAATCCATGTGCCCCACGTATTTAGAGCCTCAACGTATTCAGTGCAAATCCATAAACTTATACTATCAACCGGATCGATCCATGCACCGCTATAATCGCCCCAACGGCTGTTGCCTGTACCGTTGTTCCTGTTGAAATAATCATTTCCTCTCTTCAAGGTAATACTGCCCATCGGCACACCCGATTGTGCAGGAATTAATGTAAAAAACCCTCCCGCATATTCATTAGCAGACGATCTGCTGTATGAAACAATAACATTATTATTTTTATCCACAGCAAGAGCAGGATAGAAAAAGAAATGTTCATCATCACCCATTGCAAAATCTTTATCAACTGTTTCATTAACAGGATCAATTGATAGATAATGGAGACTTGAAAGGGTTGCATTGTTCGGGTTTCTGATGCTATGAATCGCATAAAGTAAACCGTCTTTAAAGACCGGTTCATTTCTTGGGGCTGAAAAACCGCCGTTGATAAGTACGCTGCCGCCGCGTTGGCTTGCATCCGGTGCGATTTGAAAAGCTGTTATAGGATATGCTGTTGCAGTTAACTCCGGGTTCGTTAAACCATTTATAATTTTATATACCGCACAAAAATTCCCTCCCGCATTTGGAATATAAAACAAATAAAATTCGCTGGCAGTATTGTACATTCTTGCAGGTCTCAGGTAGGAAGCAGAGTTTGAATTGCCGGGAACTGTAATATTCCAGATATCTTTCCAATTAACAATCCCGGGATTTGAGTTTATATAAATATCGGATTTATCTATTATCCTGATTTTTACATAATTATAAGTGCCGCTAAAACTAAACTGGTTTGAAGTTAAATAGATTGCCTTATCATCAAAACCAACTCCTTCGTAATCAGCCCAGTTGTTAGAGGGAATGTTCCCGTTAACATTTGAAGGCAATGCCCAGCTAAACCAGATGCCGTTTGGGTCGTCGTCATCCGAAACCGAAATTAGATAGTACGATCTGAATAGGACGTGATCGATGTAAAGCCAAACCATTACCCACCGGCTATTGAAGTGATCATATAAAATTTTTGGATCTACGGGAGTGGCATTGCTTACAAGATTTGAATACCATTCAGCAGCATTTACAGTTTTTTGAACATTACCATTCTTATCAAAAATTCTAAATAGATTATTTACAACCATTACAATATGATTTGGACCCACCGCAATGTAATCATCCGGTGGATTGTAGTTTGTTTGCGGTATTCCTTCAAAGTTTTTAAAGATCAACAGACTATCTGCTAATTCGTTAGAACCGGTTTGTAAATAAAAGAAAAGTCTTTCCGGGTATGAAAAATCTTCGAATTCTAATTCCTGGTAATTATCTTCAGGTTCAAATTTATTTAAAAGATAAAAGTTCTGGTATGATGAGTCGCTAAACGAAAAGTCGTTTGTGTTCAAAGTTATGCCGTTTGAAACCGATCCATCGGCAGGTCCTTCGTAAGTTATTTGTCCATTTGCCGGGAATGAAAAGATAACAAGAATAAAAACAATGGACTTTCGCATTTCCGTTTAGAGATAATTACAAATTTAGAAATCAATAAATTTAAAATATGTTATCGTAATAATACCATCTTCCTCGTTTGAATGAAACTGCCAGCTTTAATTCTGTAAAAATAAACTCCGCTTGGTAAATTGCTTCCGTCAAACACTACCTCGTAGTTGCCCGGTGGTTTTTCTTCGTTTACAAGAGTTGCAACTTCCCTGCCTAATATATCATATATCTTTAACGCTACTTTGTTTGGCGAAGCTTCGCTTCGACCTACATTTGGGATTGTATATTTTATTTTTGTAGTTGGATTAAACGGGTTGGGGTAGTTTTGATTTAATGAGAATTCTTTGGGCGGACTCACTTCAACTTGCACTATATCCGAGTATTCGAACGTACCATCAAAATCAATTTGCTTTAACCTGTATTTATATGAGCCGGCTGGAAGATTCTTATCAATAAAAGTATAATGATGAGGTTTGGTTGTTGTTCCATTCCCAGAGACAAAACCAATATTAACCCATTCCGGCTGTTGTGAATTAGGTTCCAAACGTTCTATTTGAAATCCCGAATTATTCTTCTCGGAAGCAGTTTCCCACTCAAGCTTTACAACTGAATTATTGTAATCTGCGGTAAAACTATTTAGTTCAACCGGTAATGGAAATTGGATATTTTCATCCGCACCCTTATAAGGGAATGAAGGGTTTCTCAGTTCACCGTCGATATCAGTGAGGATATTTGGCAAAGGTGTTCCAATTAATAAAGTATCTCCGAGAGAATTCCCTGTTAGATGTAAATCACTCTCTGAGGTAAAAGATACGTTGTTAAAACTTGAATTTATATCTCTATTTGTTAATGCAATCCATTCATCAAGTGTAAGCACGTCGAGCCCGCCTAATCTGCCAATAAAGTTGTTTGTACCTGATGTGTAATAATAATTGTTGTAATCCAATTCTGGGATTAGATAGTCATTATCTAAATAGATGCAATAATTTTTGCTGTTAGGACTAGCATTTACTCTTTTATTAATAAATAAATTGTTTTTCATCTTAACATTTGAATTATAACCCTGGCGATGAAATGCCGTGCTAATAGTATCTGAGGCGTTATTCCCATAAATGAGGATTGAATTGTAATTAATATTCAGATGAGAGTAATAACCAAACGAAGCAAAAGTAATTCCCCAAACACTCGAAAGATCATTTCCCTCAAGACTAATAAAGTTATTAAATGTATTAACTTGGAAACCACCTGGAAGTCTAATACCCGTTACTGAGTTGCCAGGTACATTTTTAGGTTGAAGATTATAAATTTTATTTCCTTCGATAATATCAGGATCTTCCCAAGGATAAGCTCCATATTCCATAAAAATGCCTTCCACAATCGGTGATGTGGATTCAAATGATTGAAAAATATTATTACCTATTATATGAAAACTATTCAAAGTATTTTCTAATGATATACCTCTAAAGGTAAAATCTATAATTGTACAGTTCTTAATAACGTTCGAAATATTTGATGACTCATATGATTGATCAGGTAATTCACGTATAAATAATATTCCGTTTGTTACATTTCCAATCTCATTTTTTGTGATTACAGAGTTAAGAACCTGATTGCCCTGAAGGCTTAGGGTATTAGGTAACTGGTCAAATTTTATCACCGCACCATCGGCAGATGTATCGGATGCCTGAAGCTCACAGTTTTTTACTATGTTAAAACTAGATCCGTCTGAAAAATAGACTGCACTACCCGTTGTGGAAGTATTTATTATTTTTATTTTGTTCTCACCCAAAATTTGGTTATAACCATCTAAAATAACATACTGCGCATCATTAAAGTGAATTATACTCCATACATTATGTTGAAAAATTAGTTCATCTTGTTTAGTGGATTTGATAGTGATGGAATTGGTTTCCGAAGCATTCGTTACTTTGGGAATAACAATAGGATAAACCTCATTATTGGGATTGTAATTATCAGTGAGCTCGAGTGTAACTTGTCCAACAAGAATATTTGCTTTTAAATAATTGAATGCTTGTTCTAGATTTTCATAATCCTCGCCTACACCTATTGTAAAAGTACCCTCTATGCCAGTATCAGAAATTATGCATCGGGCGGTACCTAAAGTTGTATCAGGTATCAAGCTTGGACAGCATGTTTCCCGGTCAATCCTGTAGCAATTTCCATCAACAAAATTCCCAACCGTTGCATTAGGTGATATATCGTAAGCAAGCCAGAAATAGGTTAAGTTATTGTTGATCTGATACTGGCTGAACCCTCCTATTTCGAATAAACCGTTTGGATTAGGATAAGTATTACCCAGTTGATTATTAGTTGAAAAGTAAGGTGAAGACCCGGTATAGAATAACTTTGCATTTACAAGATCATTCGTATTTGTCGTTCCATTTGTGTTAAAATTAAATTTAGTTACCCATGGCGGTGTTAAAACTCCACCGGCATGTGTAGGAATAATAATAGCAAAGATTTTTTGATTTGGATTTCCAACGATCACAGTATCGGGTGTTTGATATATTATGGCTAACTCATTGGCAAAACTATAAATATCAGGTACAAAACTTAATAGCATTCCATTAGTTAAAAGCGAAACATCCGTATTTAGATTATTAGCAACCATAGTATCAACGTTGTAAGAATATTGGCTTTCGATAGTAACGCTTATAAAATTTCCAGGTCCACCAATATGATTATTCATACCGACAGAGTAACTGGCAAATTCATAAGAAGTGCCGGGTCCATAAACAAAATCAATTGTTCCATCAATTTCCCACAATCTAACCTGAAAATTTTTTCTATCCGGGCTATCAAACCAACGTATATTTTTCCATTGTACAATAAAAATCCTTGCCGGATATTCCCCGATAGTTTCATATCTAATCTCACTCTGTGAATCAGCATAAAGATCATCCCACAAAGGGCATAACAAAGGTTTTTTAACAGTACTTTCGAGTTCATTATTAGAGCCGGCGCCACGATATGTTTGCCCCATCTCAAGCCAGCCGTTAACTGATATTTTTGCTGTTGTGTAAGTTATGCCCATATACTCAAAAGGGAATGGTAGTGTAATATTTTCTGCACCATCATCTCCTGCTGCACTGCTAATGGTTCCCCCGGTAATTTCGGTATAAGTACCATACTCAGTGGGTATAAAGAAATAGCTCAGGTAACTTTGTGAATGAATAGTAATTGTAAGAAGAAAGAAAAAGACGAAAAATAGTTTGTAAAAAGTTTTCATTTTATCACCCGCTAAATAATATATATTTGTAACCAAACAATTTTAATGCGCAAAATCAAATTAAATACTTTATTAGTATGTTATGAATTTTCCACTCTATCGCAGTAACACCATTTTCTTAACCTGACTATAATTTCCCGCTTTCAATCTGTAAAAATAAACTCCGCTTGGTAAATTGCTTCCGTCAAATTCTACTTCGTAGCTTCCCGGCGGTTTTTCTTCGTTTACAAGAGTTGCAACTTCTCTGCCTAAAACATCATACACTTTCAATGTTACAAAAGCCTCCCCTCCGGGGAGGTTTGGTGGGGCTATTGTAAATTTTATTTTTGTTGATGGATTAAAGGGATTGGGGTAGTTTTGTAAAATGTTGTAATTGTTCGGACGTTCTTTATAGTTGTTAGAGTCTATAACATCAGTAATTATCAGTTTGTCATTAAATAAAATGGTTCCGTTATAACCAGTAGCCCATAAACCATTTAAATAGCCATAAGCAGAATATAAAGATCTATCTGTTACCCTCGGTTGCAGTGACCAGGTTTCTCCGCCATCTCCTGTTATAAGAATATCACTTCCTAGAGAATAATTAGCCACTATGATACCGTTTTGATTGTTTGAGAAGAAAATATCATTCCCTCCTCCAATGTCTACAGTTATCCAATTAATTCCTCCATCAGTGGTATGAAGAGTTCTATCCTGTGTTTGACCCACAACCCATCCATTTAATGAATTATGAAAAAATGTCGAATTGAAATATGAATTCTCAGTTTTAATAACATCCCAGTTATTTCCCCCATTAGTGGTCTTTAAAATGAAACTTTTTGGGGGATAATAGGCCTCATAAATTCCACAGGCATAACCAATATTCTCATCAATTATTGAAAGTGATTTAATTGTAATTGATTGGCTAATATTTATCTGTTGAGTAATCCAAGTTTCTCCACCATCTGTGGATTTTAAAATTTTATTATACTTTCCTGCCACCCAGCCGACATTATTATTTATAAAAAAAACTGAGGTTAGGTCATAGGAGTCGGGTATCGTATCAAGTTGCCAGTTTTGTCCGCCATTGATAGATTTAAGTAAGACGGAGTTTGCACCTACTATCCAACCGTGAAGATTATCAGAAAAAGATATGCTATGTAAAGATTCATTCGTTAAGGGATTCAGTTTGTTCCAACTTTTACCTCTGTTGGTTGTTTTTAGTATGGTGCCTGCATTCCCAACGGTATAACCAGTTTTGTAGTCAATAAAAATTATATCTGCGATCGTATTTCTGTCGCCGGATACTTTACTATCCCAATTATTGCCGTTGTTAGTAGATTTATAAATGTTACCTTTCTCTCCGAAAACGATTATATCTGTCTCATTTAAATAATTACTAGCTCGTAATGCCCAAATCGAGCTAAAGGTTTTATTCATCCATGTAGTACCACCATCTGATGTTATAAATATATTAAAGTCATTTCCTACAATAATTCCCTTGCTTTCGTTTAAGAAAGAGATATCCCATAGCCAGTTTTGGCCAAGGTATCGACTTTGCCAATTATATCCCCCATCGGTTGTTTGCAATAAAGTACCGGATGAGCCCACGATAAATCCATCAAGGGGGTTCTTGAATTTGATTTTATACAGAAATTCTGATGTGGGTGAATTGATTTGTGACCAGCTAATCCCACCATCGGTAGTCATATATATATCTCCAAAGCCTCCGGCAACGAATCCTTTACTAGAATCAACGAAAAAAAGATCGTTCATTATATGTGTTGTATTTATAAGATAGGATTGCCAGTTAGCTCCCCCGTTGCTGGTTCTGTAAATTTTATATGTGGCTGTAGCAAACCCTGAGCTTAATAACCAGCCATAATTTTGATTAATAAAAAAAACGTAAATATCTGCATAATCATCAATGTGCTGAATACTCCAATTGTTTCCCCCATCAGTTGTTTTTAAAAGATTTCCTTCCCAATCCCCAACGAATCCTATACTACTATCTAAAAAATGGACGGATGCTAAATTATTATTAATTGGCATTTGGATGTGTTCCCAGGTTTCCCCACCATCAGAGGTCTTAATACAGGCGCCATAATTTCCAACTGCCCATCCATTATATTCATCAAGGAAATATGAATGCAAAATATCATTACCTTGCGGCTTAGGATTCTGCCATTCCCACTGTGCGAATGAATTCGTAGTTATTAAAGAAAGAAATGCAAAGAGGTAGATTATATTTTTAGTTTTCATTTTTTCGCCCCGTTCAATAAAATATAATTGCAACTAACATAAAATGAATGAGAAAAGCAATTGGAAATCTATTAGAGGAGTAATATGTCGTTTCTTCCATCGCTTATCCTTTCCTTGTATTTCACTGCTTTAAAAGTTATTTTTCTCAATCATTATTAGCGAATATCCAACCTGAAAGTATAGTTTTTTACAGTTTTTAGTTGGTTTCCCCAATATTTTGAATAACCGTTTTGTAGTTTTTTTACGAAATCTTATTAAGGAATATTTTTATGAGCAGTGATATTAAACATGATAATGATTTTAAAGATATTGAAACCCGCGAATGGCTTTACTCTCTCGATTATGTTTTGGAACATGGCGGACCGCAAAGAGTGGTTGAGCTTCTTCAGCAATTACAGATACGTGCGCACAAAGCAGGTGTGCAAATTCCGTTTTCGGCAAACACACCGTACATAAATACCATCCCGAGAGAAAAGCAGTTACCTTTCCCCGGTAACAGGGAAATCGAAAGAAGAATTAAAAGTATTATCCGCTGGAATGCAATGGCGATGGTGGTTAGAGCAAATATGCAGGAAAGCGGAATCGGCGGACATATTTCTACTTATGCAAGTGCCGCCACTTTATACGAAATCGGGTTTAACCATTTCTTCCATGGCAAAGGTGATGGTTACGGCGGTGATCAAATTTATTTTCAGGGGCACGCTTCGCCCGGTATCTATGCGCGCGCTTATCTCGAAGGCAGAATTTCCGAAAAAGAACTTAAAAACTTTAGACGCGAATTACAGCCGGAAGGCGGACTCTCATCTTATCCTCATCCATGGTTGATGCCAAACTTTTGGGAGTTTCCAACTGTTTCGATGGGTCTCGGTCCTATTATGGCAATTTACCAGGCACGTTTTAACCGTTATCTTGAAGACAGGGGATTGAAGGAGCCGGGCGGAAAAGTATGAGCATTTCTCGGCGATGGTGAAACCGATGAACCCGAAGCTTTGGGTGCGATTACTCTCGCCTCGAGAGAGAAGCTCGATAATTTAATCTTTGTTATAAACTGCAATCTTCAAAGACTGGATGGACCGGTTAGAGGAAACGGAAAAATAATACAGGAACTCGAAGCTATATTTCGCGGTGCGGGATGGAATGTAATTAAAGTTGTTTGGGGCGATAGCTGGGACCCGCTGCTTGCTAAAGATAAAGACGGCAAGCTCGTTAAACGTATGGGTGAAGTTGTTGACGGTCAATATCAGAAATATACTGTTGAAGGCGGAGCTTACATACGCGAACATTTCTTCGGTGTCGATGAAGACCTTCGTAAAATGGCTGAGGACCTTACGGACGAACAGCTTAGTAAAATGCGCCGCGGCGGGCACGACCCCGAAAAAGTTTTTGCCGCTTACAATGCTGCTGTAAATCATAAAGGGCAGCCGACGGTTATTCTTGCCAAAACAATTAAAGGTTACGGTTTGGGTGAAGCAGGTGAAGGCAGGAATGTTACCCATCAGCAAAAGAAATTAAACGAAGAAGAGATGAAAGAATTCCGCAGCAGGTTCGGCATCCCGATTTCGGATGACCAAATTGCAAGCGCACCTTTTTACAGACCTGCCGATGACAGTATGGAAATTCAGTATCTTAAAGAAAGAAGAAAAGAATTAAACGGTTACGTGCCTTCGAGAAAAACCGATATCCGTCCTATAAAAGCTCCCCCCGAATCTGTATTCGAAGAATTTTATAAAGGCACAGAAGGCAGGGAAGTTTCCACCACGATGGTATTTGTAAGAATGCTTTCCAAGCTTCTTAAAGATAAGGAATTCGGAAAATATATTGTTCCTATCGTTCCCGATGAAGCACGAACCTTCGGAATGGAAGCGCTTTTCAGGCAGATTGGTATTTATTCACATCCCGGTCAGCTTTACGAACCTGTGGATGCCGACAGTCTTCTTTATTATAAAGAGGCAAAAAACGGGCAGATACTTGAAGAGGGAATAAACGAAGCCGGATCTATGTCATCGTTTATTGCTGCGGGTACGGCGTATCTTTCGCATGGCGTAAATATGATACCTTTCTTTATCTTTTATTCTATGTTTGGCTTACAGAGAGTGGGTGATCTTGTTTGGGCTGCTGCAGATATGGGTGCAAAAGGTTTTATGCTCGGCGGAACTGCGGGAAGAACAACATTAGCCGGGGAAGGTTTGCAGCATCAGGATGGGAACAGTCATATTCTCGCATATCCCGTTCCAAATCTTTGTACTTACGATCCTGCATTTGCTTACGAGATAGCGGTAATTATCCGCGATGGAATAAGAAGAATGTATGAAGAGCAGGAAAAAGTTTTCTATTACATCACACTGATGAACGAAAACTACCCGATGCCCCAAATGCCGAAAGGTACTAAAGAGGGTATTTTGAAAGGGATGTATAAGTTCAAATCATCATCGAAAAAAGCTGCGAAAGCAAAAGTGAGTTTGTTCGGCAGCGGAACAATAATGAACGAAGTACTGAAAGCGCAGGAAATACTCGAAGACGATTACCGTGTTTCTGCAGATGTTTACAGCGTAACGAGTTATAAAGAACTCAGAAGAGAAGCGCTCGATGTTGAAAGATGGAATATGCTTAACCCGGCGAAGAAACAAAAACTTCCTTATGTATCGGAAATGTTCAAAGACAGCAACAGCGTTTTTGTTGCTGCTACCGATTACATAAAAGCTTTGCCCGATTCGATTGCAAAGTGGCTGCCTAAACCGTTTATATCACTTGGTACCGACGGCTTCGGAAGAAGTGAAAGCAGGAAAGCTTTACGCGATTTCTTTGAAGTTGATTACAGGCATATTGTTTATGCAGCTTTGGGTGCATTGGCGAGGGAAGGAAAGATAAAAGCCGCAACCCTTGAAAAAGCACGTAAACAATTAAACATAAGACCCAACAAAGAAAATCCTTTATATACTTAAGAATTAAAAAGAATTTAGTGTGAGTAAATAATGAAAGAATTCAAATTACCCGAGCTTGGTGAAAATATTGAATCTGCTGATGTAATTGGTGTTCTGGTTAAAGCAGGCGATAAGGTAGAGCGGGAACAAAGTATAATTGAAATTGAAACCGATAAAGCCACCATCGAAGTCCCTTCCAATGTCGAGGGTATTGTTAAGGAAGTATTAGTTAAAACCGGTGATAATGTTAAAGTCGGTCAAACGATAATTAAAGTCGATGAAGCAAAGCCCGTGAAAAGTAAGGATGAAAAACCGTCCGGGGTTAAAAAAGAAGTAAAGCCGGAAACAGAATCCACTTCAAAAATTCAAACGGAAAAACCCGTTGATAAAGAAAAAGCAAGC
>BDSV01000233.1 GCA_002898075.1 bacterium BMS3Abin03 | reverse complement strand
GTGGTTGTTATGAATAGGTTAATGTTTCTGTTTGCTATTAACGTTTGACACCTTCGGTGTCATTATCTTTCTGATAATACAGATCTTTTTATTCATAAAACTTTGTGCTTTTTTTATTATCACTTGCCGTCTGCTTTAGCGGACGGACTTAGAAACAGAGTAAAAATAAAAACGGCTTTAGCCATATTGCTGCGTTTTAATAGGGCTAAAGCCCGATTAGTGTGTGTTTTGTTTTATTAGTCCGTTCGATAAATCGAACGGGAATTGATGTGAATTAAAAAGTTCTACAATCATCATTCTTTGTTCAATATTCATTATTCAAAAAGGGAATATCACTTCCCGTCTGCTTTAGAGACTGTGTGAAAATTAAAATCAAACTTGTAGAGCGAGCTTTAGCTCGCTATTGTTTATAAAAATCGCGACTTAAAAGTCGCGCTACAAAACAAACATAAATTTTCACACAGTCTCTAAAAGTCGGAGCAATTAAGTTAACGCTAATAAGATTTATCGTGACGAAGAATCTTAAAATTCCAAAAGTTTATGCCTATGCGATAAATCGGGATCATTCTGATAAAAATATGCATTTGCATAACTTCCGTTACATAATGAAAAGCTTTCAGATAATCCTTATCTTTAACAGACAAATTAAAACACAATTTGTATGAGAAAATCAGAAGCAACAAATCCTAATATTTCAGACGAAGAAAAGAAGTTCGAGCAGACGCTCCGTCCTTTAAATATCTCGGATTTTATCGGGCAGGATAGAATTACGGATAATCTGAATGTATTTATTTCCGCAGCAAAAAAACGCAGAGAAGCGCTCGATCATTCATTATTAACCGGACCTCCGGGTTTGGGTAAAACTACCCTCGCACATATTATCGCAAATGAAATGGGTGTAAAGTTAAAAGTAACTTCCGGTCCCGTACTCGAAAAGCCGGGCGATCTTGCGGGAATACTTACTAATCTTGAAGAGTTCTCCGTTTTATTTATCGATGAAATTCATCGTTTAAGTCCGGTAGTGGAAGAATACCTTTACTCTGCAATGGAAGATTACAAACTCGATATAATGATAGACAGCGGACCGAGTGCCCGAACTGTTCAGATAAGTCTTCCGAAATATACTTTAGTCGGTGCCACAACCCGTGCCGGAATGCTTACCTCACCTTTGCGCGACCGGTTTGGTATCCGCTTCAGGTTGAATTATTACGATGCAGATGATCTTACACAAATTGTTAATCGTTCTTCTCACATATTAGATATTAGTGTCGATAAGGATGCTTCCTACGAGATAGCCAAGAGAGCAAGAGGCACACCGCGTATTGCCAATCGTTTGTTAAAACGAACAAGAGACTTCGCCGATTTTGATGATAAGGATTCAATCGATCTCGAAATTTCTAAAAAAGCTTTGGCAGCCCTTGACGTTGACGAGTTCGGGTTGGATGAAATGGACAAGGAAATTATTCTTGCTATTATCGAAAAATACAGGGGTGGTCCGGTAGGACTTAATACACTGGCGGTTGCAGTTAATGAGGATCCCGGAACTATTGAAGAAGTTTACGAACCGTTTTTAATCCAGCAGGGCTTCATTCAACGAACACCGCGCGGCAGAGAAGCAACACAGCTCGCTTATAAACGCTTCGGCAAATCAAAAATTTCGGATGATAACACTTTATTCGATTAAAAAAATAAGTTTTCATTTGAATTATTGTCCATTACTGAAAGGGTAAAAAATGAAACTATCTGGAATTTTCCGGCTCTTATTATTTCTTGTAATTGTTGTTTCATTTAATTCAACAGTTTACAGCCAGGATGATTTATACATCCCGCTAAATATTAAAAAAGCTTATGATAACGGAACGCGAAATAAAGACGGCTCACCCGGACCGAACTATTGGCAGAACTCATCCGATTATAAAATATCCGTAGAAATCGGTTTTAAAGAAAAAATTCTTTACGGATCGGAAACAATAAACTATCATAACAACAGTCCCGATACGCTGAAGATGTTAGTTATCCGGCTTTATCAGAATATTTTTAAAAAAGGAAGCGCACGGGATTTTCCTGCAAATGAAAAAGCAATAAATGACGGGGTAATAATTTCGAAAATGATGGTGCGTGGTGAGAATACCGATTCGCTTGAGGATGTGAAGATTGACAGGCGCGGAACAAATATGTATATAGAACTTGATGATCCCGTCCCTCCCGGTAAGCAGATTCAGCTTGCATTCGATTGGAATTTTATTATCCCTCACGAAATGAATCTGCGAATGGGCACATACGATTCCACTTCTTTTTTCATCGGTTACTGGTATCCTCAAATTGCAGTGTATGATGATATCGACGGATGGGATAAGAATCAGTACGGCGGTCAGCAGGAATTTTATAATGATTTCTCTAACTACGAAGTTGAAGTGAAAGTACCGAATACTTTTTCCGTATGGGCAACGGGCATATTTCAAAATCCGTCTGAAGTTCTATCACCGGATATTTTGGAGCGCTATAATTCCGCACATAATTCCGTTGATGTTGTAAAAATTGTAACGCAGGAAGATATAGATGCAGGCAGTATTTATAATAATGCTAATGAGTTTAACGTTTGGATATTTAGAGCTGAGAATGTAACCGATTTTGCATTTGCACTCAGCGATCATTACCTGTGGGATGGTGTTAGCACTGTTGTTGATTCTACTACAAATCGAAAAGTATATATTCAGGCAGTGTACAAAGCTCAATCGAAAAGCTTTTATGATGTTGCGGAAATAGCAAAACAGGCAATTGAATATTTGTCATTTGAAATGCCCGCCGTTCCGTTTCCCTATCCGAACTTAACTGTGTTTAACGGCTCGGGAGGCATGGAATATCCAATGATGGTGAATGAGGGGTCCGCGAAGTTTTTAGCTGGAACAGTCGGCGTTACTTCTCATGAAATTACTCACGCTTATTTCCCGTTTTATATGGGAATTAATGAACGCAAGTATGCATTCATGGATGAGGGCTGGGCTGTGATGCTCCCGTACGATTTCCAGGAAAGGATGGCTGAAAATAATTTTCCTAGAAAAAGAGAAGCTTTCCTTTACGAGAGAATTGCCGGTACCGAACGTGATGTACCTCTGATTGTTCCTTCAATGTATTTAAAAGGAGTCGCTTACAGAACGTCTGCTTATTCCCGTCCTGCAAACGCTTATGATTTCTTAAGAAAAATGTTAGGTGATAAACTTTTCTTAAATGCGATGCATGAATATATGGATCGCTGGCATGGCAAGCACCCGATTCCTTACGACTTTTATTTTACGTTCAATGATGTAGCCGGTAAGAGTTTGAACTGGTACTGGAAACCATGGTTTTTCGATTTTGCTTATCCCGATCTTTCAATTTCGGAAGTTGTAATAAACGGAAATAACCTTAATGTTAAAGTTCAGAAAAACGGTACTATTCCCGTGCCCGTAAAGCTTACATTTATTTATGCAGACAGCAGTCAAGCGGAAATATACAGGGATGCTTCCGTATGGGCTAGCGGTAACAAGAATATTATAATAACAGAAAAAACAGATAAGACAATCGATAAAATAATTTTGGGCGACGCACAAATTCCCGATTTAAATTCAGATGGAACTATTTACATTGTAGAGCAAAAGAACGGGAATTAATATTATAAGGTTTTGTTAAATGTGCAGCATTATAAATATTACAGCTATCGAGGGCGGAAAATATTTCCGCCTTTAGTAACGTTATCACATCTGTCCAAAATATAGGGAACTCTCTCTAATCTCTCTCTTGAAAAGAGAGAGACTTATTATCAATAAATCGTTTTATTGATAATGTTGGACAGAATGTTAATAAAAAGAACTGAATATTAATAATCCCTTCTCTTTTTAAGAGAAGGGTAGGGTTGAGTTCCAACCTTACAAATAATTATTTAAAAAGTGTTATATAACGAAATAAGCATCTGTTATAAAATTTATTTGGTCAGCAGTGTAATAAGGGATGCTTTCGGCAAACGGTTAATAAGAGTAAACGTTGAATAGAGTAAATTACTATAAATGCTTGTTATTCTTTCACCTCATCCACATCGTCAACTCTTAATACTAATATCCCGGCAAGTATCATCGAAATTCCACCGAGGATAAGTGTGTAAATTGCTTGGTTATCAAAAACTGTTCGTGTAAAAAATCCTAAAATACTTGCAGCGGTTATTTGCGGAATTACGATGAAGAAATTAAAAATTCCCATATACACTCCCATCTTTTCCGGCGGAAGTGAGCCGGCAAGTATTGCATAAGGCATTGCAAGTATCGATGCCCACGCTAAGCCAATTCCTAGCTCGGAAATAATTAGCAGATTGGGATTTTTAATAATATAAAAAGATGCAAGCCCTATTCCGCCTGCAACCAAGCTAATCAGATGAACTGTTTTCCTGCTGGTTTTCTTAGCCATCCAAACAAGAATAAAAGCCATTACTGCTGCAAACCCGTTGTAAACAGCCATCAGCACACCAACCCAATCAGCACCTTTGTTGTAAAGTTCGGAAGCAGGATCGGTTGCATTGTAAATATGATGTGTTACCGCCGGTGTTGTGTAAATCCACATTGCGAATAGAGCAAACCACGAAAAGAACTGAACCCATGCAAGCTGCCTCATTGTTTTCGGCATGTTATAAAGATCATTTAAAACTACAACATAACCGTTATCTGATTTATTGTTTTTTGTAAGCAGTCCGGCTATAATTTGCAATAAGCCGAAAACTATGGAGCCGACAAAAAGTACGTACAATCCATAATCATCTTCCTTTAAAATAAAAGCAAGGAAAAGTGTAATTACCAATCCGCCGATTAGCCAGAAAGTTCCGTCTTTAATAAATTTTTCTGAAGTGATTGTTATGCGATTTTCTCTAACTGCCTTAGCTTCATCGGTTTCAATATCGCTTTCACTGAATTTTTTTAACTCCTCCGGAGAATATTCTTTTGTGCTGAAGACAGTATAAGCAACGGCTAAAAAGAAAATTGCCCCGCCTATGTAAAAAGAAAACTTAACCGAATCAGGGATTATACCTTCGGGTGCAGTGTTTGCAATCCCGAACCAGTTTGTCATTATATAAGGAAGAGCCGAAGCAATAACCGCACCTATACCTATAAAGAAACTCTGCATTGCAAAACCCGCCGTGCGCTGCTCCGATGGAAGCATATCGCCTACGAAAGCTCTAAACGGTTCCATCGAAATATTAATCGATGCATCCATAATCCATAACATTCCGGCGGCTATCCAGAGGGAGGGGGAGTTTGGCATAAAGATAATGGCAATTGAGGCGAGCACGGCGCCCACAAGAAAATATGGTCGTCGTCTTCCAAGCTTATTCCATGTTTTATCGCTCATATGCCCGATAATCGGTTGAATGATCAATCCCGTGACAGGAGCAGCAATCCAAAGGATAGGTATTTTGTCTATATCAGCGCCCAAAGTTTCGAAGATTCTACTTACATTTGCATTTTGTAATGCAAAACCAAATTGAATACCGAGAAAACCGAAACTCATGTTCCAAATCTGCCAGAAAGAAAGACGAGGTTTTTTCATCAGAAGATTCCTGAAATTTTATGGGTTAAGAATTCCATCAAGTCAAAATAACTTTTTGCAATAATATGAAATTCGATGATATAATAAAACTCGTTGCCGATAATCCTTACTCGGCATTTTTCTATACTCCGCTTATATACGATAAATGCTTTTCTTACATTTTTCTCAACCCCAAAGAAGTTATTCCCGTTTACGATAAGAACGATTTGGAAAGTTCATTACGCTTGGTTGATAAATATATCGCAAGCGGGCTGAGATGTTACTGTTTAATTAATTATGAAGCGGGATATTTATTAGAAAAAAAACTTGAAATATTATTAGATGGTGATGAGCATAAGCTTATGCAGTTTTTTTTCTTTGACGAAAAGAATATGCAAAAAATCAAATCATCAAAAATTGAATTCCAAAATTCAGGCGAAGATGATTACTCGATCACCTCGTTCAAATTAAATACTTCGCAAAAAGATTTTCTTAAAA
The DNA here is from genome assembly GCA_002898075.1 of bacterium BMS3Abin03. GTDB lineage: Bacteria > Bacteroidota > Ignavibacteria > Ignavibacteriales > Ignavibacteriaceae > BMS3ABIN03. The sequence goes on along the minus strand of BDSV01000233.1, from coordinate 27,523 downwards.
ACATTGCTAAAATTAAAAATTACATAAAGGAAGGCGAAACTTACCAGGTAAATTACACACTTAAGGGCAAGTTTAAATTCGGCGGGTCGTACGGTTCGTTTTTTAAGAACCTGCTTTACAATCAATCCGCAAAATATTCTGCTTTTATAAATAACGGCAGTCGCTACATACTTTCGCTGTCGCCGGAATTGTTTTTTGAACTCGATGAGAAGTCCATCACAACAAAACCGATGAAAGGTACAATGCAGCGCGGGAAAGAAAGTAAATCAGATTCACTTAAAGCTTCCGAATTAAAATACAGCGAAAAGAACAGGGCAGAAAATTTGATGATAGTAGATCTTTTGCGAAATGATATTAGTAAAATTTGTAAAACCGGCTCTGTTAAAGTTAATGAATTATTCGGAATAGAAAGATATGAATCGTTGTTTCAATTGGTAAGCACTGTAGAAGGTAATTTGAAAAAAGGAATTAAGCTGAGCGATATTATAAAAAATATTTTTCCCTGCGGTTCAGTTACGGGTGCGCCAAAAATACGAACGATGCAGATAATTAAAGAGCTTGAAAAGGAGAGCCGCGGAATTTACACAGGCGCAATCGGTATAATTGATAAAGATAAATCTGTTTTTAATATTGCAATCCGAACAATTGAAATCGAAAAGGAAACGGGCAAAGGTGAAGTTGGACTCGGCAGCGGAATTGTTTGGGACAGCAATGCAAAAAATGAGTACGATGAAATAATTCTTAAAAGTAAATTCCTTGCATCGCCCCAAAATTGTTTCGAGCTTATTGAAACAATGTTAGTTGAAAACGGCAGAGTCTTATTTTTAAATGATCATATAGAAAGACTGAAAAACTCTGCGAAGTTTTTTCTCTTTTATTTCGAGGAAGAAAAAATTATTAAACGATTAGAAAAAACTGTAGAACAGAAATGCAAAAGCGGGAAACATAAAATCCGGTTAACAATAAATAAATGGGGTAGGATAAATGTATCGGTACAAAAGATTTCCCCTTTACAGGGGTCCATTAAAATAATTATTTCTGAAGAACATACAGATTCTACGAACACGTTCCAATATTTTAAAACTACAAACAGAAAGCTTTATAATGAAGAACGGGAAAAATATTCCGCACAGGGTTTTTATGATGTAATATTTTTTAACGAACGGAATGAATTGGCAGAGGGAAGCATTACAAATATATTTTTGAGAAAAGGTGATGTTTGGTTTACACCGCTTCTCTCAAGCGGGATTTTAAATGGTATTTATCGAAATTATTTCCTCACGAACCGAAATGATGTTAAAGAATCTACTATAACTTTAGAAGACCTCTTAAGTACAGATGAAATAAAATTAGTTAATTCCGTACGTAAAGAAATAAAAGTCGAACAGCTTTATTACGGCAATGAATTTGTTGAGTTCACCTGAGAATTTCCCTTCGTAAAAGTGTAGGCAAATTACAATCTAAAATCCGCCTGTAACATTGGTAATATAAATGTTTTAGGATTTGAACTTTCGAGCTGTGTTTCTAAATAAAACCGCGCACCTAAAAGTATCCTGCTGTTTTCACCGACATCAAAATATATTCCCGGAGTAAAATTGAAAAATCCTACGGCGCTCTCACCTCTAAAATCTTCAGTGATAACTGTTTCGGTTGGAAATAATAAAAAGAAGTTGTAATACCTTGTATCGGGAGTTGACGGCGTTAAATCGAATAAAGTTTGAACAGTGTAACCTGCATTAATAAAAAAGTTCAGCAGCCATTCTTTATTCGATGAATTTAAAGTAAAGTTAAAGAAAGGATCAAAATTTGTGGATTTATCTATGTCATGATAAAATAAAACGTACTCATCCGAACCGCCGAAGATAGTTTTGGTTTTTACAAGGGCAACTGTATAAGCATCATATTTTAATGTTTGAATATGCACACCGGCATCAAATCTGAATGCTATATTTTTCCCGCTTCCAAACAGTCCTAATCCTGCATTACCTCCCCAAAGACCGCCGCTTTTTTGAGATGAATAATTTATTCCGGCAAAGAGTGCAAAATTCTTCGATAGAGCAAAGTCAAAATCAATTGCTGCGGTAAATGTCGATTGATCCCATGTCAGGTTTTCACCATCAAACGAATAAACATTTGCTCCCGGGGTTGTTGTGTATTTAACAGTTCCGTCATCAAAAAATGATGTATCAACCTGGAATATACTATTTGCATTCACCGGGGAATGTCCCTCGAGACTTCCATTTAATTTTTTTTGAGTATTAAATGAAAATCTTGGTGAGATAGTTACCGAAGGGGTTTCAGAACTATCTGTTAAATGAATTGGCGACTGATTTATGGGACCGCTGATTTTAGTTTCCTGCAAGTATAGAGTTTGAACTGTAGTTGTGCAGCCGGAAACAAGTAATAAAACTAAAATAAGGGAGCTATATACTAAGAGTAATCTGGAAATCGATTTCATAGGATTCAATCTAATTATTGTTGATGATAAATTAAGAACAAAAACTAAGTTAGGCAATACATTTAATTTACTTTCTTATATTCAGTGTTTTATAAATCTATTTACAACCGATTTAAATAATTACTTCATTCAATTATTATTTTAAATTCAGCCAATTGAAGAAAAAAAGTTTTTTGTCTTTTTACGTTAATCTTTTTTTCCTTGCAGCTTTCCTGCGCTATAGTATTACGATTTAAATCTTTGTTTTTTTGTAAAGAAATATTTTCATAATAATGTAAACTATACTGATGACTTTGGGAGTATGAGATTCTATTTATAATACTAAATACTATCAAAATCCCAAAGTCTCAATGTCTCATTTTTCCCAATTTCTTATACTTTTTTAATTTTACTGAAAAACTTTGTTATTAAATATATTTTACTTGCGGCTTGCAGCACTATGTATATCAGTTGAGTTAATCCCTGCCAAAACGATAGACGGCTGGGATTTTTTTGTATTCTTTATCAACTTTTTCTTGCATATAATCATATAAATTTACAAATTTAAGTTTGTTTTATCAGTTTTCCACCTCTCAGTGATATTGTAAGGAGAATTATTGTCTTGTATACATTCCTATCAATTGGTTTTCTCGATTGGTGATTAAAAAGTAATTAACATAAAATTTTATAAACTATCTGGGATAGATATATGAAAAAATATTTGATTCTAACATTCTTTTTTATTTTATTAAGTTTAACCACAATTACAAGGGGGCAGTCTTATCATACGGTTACTTTCACCGGTAATCCTGCTACAGATTTTAACGTTGCAGAATCCCATAATTCAACAAATAGTGATGTTACATGGTACTTTACCTGGGATGCAACAAACATTTATCTTGGATTAAGTGCAACAGGAGGGACTTATGTTAAGGATCAACCTTCAATTGTTTATTTCGACTCAGATCCAACCGATCCTCTTACTAATGGTACAGGTTCAACGTTAGGATCTAATTATGATGGACGTACTGGTACATACCCATTTACTGCAAATTTTGTAGTTTTTTTTAAAACTGTTTATGCTGAGTATAGGATAAATACTAGTGGTACATGGGGTACTCAAACGGACGTAACATCTAAAATTTTTACAACAACAACAAATGCAATTGAAATATATATACCTTGGTCTGACTTTCCTAATAGTGTAAAACCGAATCAATTATATTACCTTATGTATAAAGAGGACGGTAATAATTTAGTAAGTACTGGATATGCATTTAACCCTTTAACTAATCGAACAGATGGAGATGATGTAAATACAATTTCAAATTGGAGTTATTTTAGTGCAAACTCAACCGGGTCCGGACAAACTCCCTTTAGTGGCGAGGACACCCCTCTCCCCGTAGAACTAACATCCTTCACTGCTTCCACACAGGGCAGCACTGTTACACTTAACTGGAAGACTGCAACCGAAGTAAATAATTATGGTTTTGAGATTCTTCGTTCCACAAAGAGTGACAACTGGACAAAGATAGGGTTTGTGGAAGGTAATGGTAACAGCAACTCTCCCAAAAGTTATTCGTTTACAGATGAAAATCTTGCACGGAGCAGCAAATTTTATTACAGGTTGAAACAGATTGATAACGACGGACAATTTGAATATAGTAATACTATAGAAGTCGATTTAAATATTCCTGAGAAATTTGTGCTCGAACAGAATTATCCGAATCCGTTTAATCCTTCTACAACTATACGTTTTGCATTTGAGGAAAATACTTTTGCCACATTAAAAATATACAACGCAATTGGTGAAGAAGTAGCCGAATTATTTAATGGAACTGCCGAGGCAGGTAGAGTTTATTCATTGAATTTTGATGCATCCAAGATCCCAAGCGGTATATATTTGTATAAATTGAATTCCGGTAAAAATGTTGCTGTTAAGAAAATGATTCTGCTTAAGTGATATTTAAATCAAGAGTAAAATTATATTTAATAAATTTGTCATTTCCGTGAAAACGGAAATTTATAAATGATTTAAACTATTAAAATTTTCAATCCTTTATTCATATAATAATTTTCATTTGACACTATATGGACAAAGGATTATGTATTAATAACTATGAAACGAAAATTGAAAAGCATTGACACTTAAGACAAGGATTATAATGCGAGTTCCATCTGACCAAAAAGAGAAATTATAAACAGATGAAAATCAAATATATATTATTCATAATATTTTGCATCTCTGCAATCAAAATCTATTCGCAGGATTTTCTTTTGCAGGCATGGTATTGGGATTATCCAAAAACTACAACCCCAGGAAATAACTGGGCAGACACTTTAAAGAACAAAGCTGCCGACATTTCCAATGCGGGCTTTACGTATGTTTGGCTTCCGCCTTTTTCACGTGCAAGCTCGGGAAATAACAGTAACGGTTACGATCCTAAAGACCTTTATGACCTTGGCGAATACGGTTTGGGAGCAACCGGTTTTGGAACGAGAACAGATGTTGACGATATGATTACCGCATTTAATACAAACGGATTAAAAGCTGTTGCGGATGTGATTTATAATCATCGCGATGGCGGCGCTGCGGAAAATAATACTGCAGTCGAAGGGTGGATCGAGAATTTTACTTACCCCGGCAATAATGCTTATCCATCAGATAGATTTAGGAATACTTTGCCGATTGGCGGTTCAACAGGTAGGGGGACAGGTGATTATTATTTTAAAGTTGCTTCAAAGTCAGGTCATTCGGACTTTTATAACAGAGGTTATAAATTTTATATATGGACTAATCAAGTTGGATGGCAGGGATCGTCTGACCAAAACGAAACTGAACCTAACGGCGGGGGAGATTGCAGTCAGGGCAATAATTCTGTTTCACTTGGCGTAAATATGTTTGCTTCTGTCGATGATCCTTCAGTAACCGGCTGCGGAACCGATGAATTCCATCTAACACTTAATTCCTCCGATTACAACTCAGCGGGTGATACCATCTATATTGTATTATCAAATACCGGTTCTTATTCCGATCACTACATTTATGGTTTATGGTACGATAACGGAACGAGTGGTTCGGATATCCAAAGTGCGGTTGAATATCAGACTTACACAGATTTTACAAATTTGCCCAGCGGCAGCGGCTCGATGAACTGGCAGAATTTTAAACCGAACGGAAATCCTACTAATCTTCAAGGCGATTGGGATTGGATGTGGTTTTATTATGATTACGACCAGTTTGTGGCAGATACTAAAAGCAAATTATTTGCATGGTCGGAATGGTTGTGGAGCAACGTAGGGATACGCGGTTTACGTATGGATGCCGTCAAACATTTTACGTATGAATTTGTTGGCGACCTGCTCGATGATCTTCACTCGAAAGGAATGGACCCCGGACTTGTTGTAGGTGAATTTTATGATTCCAATACGGCGCTTCTAAAAGGATGGATCGATAATGTTTATACTTATATGGATGCAGCTACACAAAGCGCAATACAGCCGAGAGTTTTCGATTTCGCATTACGATCAGCATTAAAAACTGCTTCGGAGTTTGGCGGCGATGCGCGCGATATTTTTACTGCAAGTATGGTCGATGCTGCGGGAGCAAACGGTTTTAATGTTGTTACTTTTGTAAATAACCATGACTTCAGGGATTCCGGGCAGCCGATTGATAAAGACCCGATTCTTGCTTATGCTTATATTCTTACGAATAACCAGGTCGGTCTGCCGACAGTTTACTATCCTGATTACTATCCCGTAAGCGGATTTTCATACGGCAATCTTAAAAGCAAAATCGATTCATTAATTGATATACATAAAAATTATATTTTCGGAGCAACATCACGAGATTATTTAAGCCGTTACAGCACTCCCTACAGCCCATCATTTACATCGGGTCTTGCAAGTACAACGGCAATTTATCAGATCATGAATACGTCCACCGGAAGAGATGTGATAGTCGCACTTAATTATGCCGGAGATCCTTTGAATGTTGAGATCGGGATAAATATGAGCAGCGTAGCTAATGGAGATACATTCAGCGATGTAGTAGGCAATGCAACTACAACATATTCAACTGTTTCTAATGGAAGAATAACTCTGCAAATACCTGTAAGAAGTTATTCTGTCTGGGTGAAGGACGCTGTACCTGTTCCTGTAGAATTGGTATCATTCACAGCAAATGTAAGCGGTAATAAAGTTAAATTGAAATGGAACACAGCAACTGAAGTGAACAATTACGGTTTTGATGTAGAAAGGACCTCGCCCCTTCCCCCTCCTTATCAAGGAGGGGGTAACGACGTCGGGGGTGGTTGGGAAAATATTGGATTTGTTGAAGGGCATGGTAACAGTAATTCACCAAAAGAATATGAATTTGTTGATGAACATATTATCGGCGGAAGCAAATTTCAATACAGACTAAAACAAATTGATAACGACGGTAAATATGAATATTCAAATATAGTAGAAGTTGAAATTGCACCCGGCAAATTTGAGCTTTTCCAAAATTATCCTAATCCGTTTAATCCTTCAACAACAATAAAATTCAGCATTCCATTCGTAGAGACGGGGCATGCCCCGTCTGTACAATTGAAGGTTTACGATGTATTAGGTAATGAAGTTGCCATACTTTTAAATGAAGAGAAATCTGCCGGCACTTACCAAGTTAATTTTGATGCATCAAATCTCGCAAGCGGTGTATATTTTTACAGATTACAGGCGGGCGGTTTTATTCAAACAAAGAGGATGTTGGTGATGAAATAACTAACTGTTTTATTAATAATCCTGATTTTTCCGGGAATTCTGTTTTATAAATAATTCGATCAGTCTTTTTTCTTTCAAAAATTTCTGCAATTAATTAAAATAATTTTTCAGCTTATCGTAATCTTTATCGGAATTTATTTCGATTAATTTATCCTCTGTTGAATTTGATATTCCAACTACAAGACCTGTAACTGTTCCTATAAGACCCAAAACTACTCCTGCACTTAAAGCTTTTGCCTCAGCAGTAAAACGAAACCAACCTTCTGTATCATCTTCAGATGCAAATCCTATGGATGCTCCGATAATTCATCCGATTACTGTTCCGAGAAGAGTAGATGATGCAATATTAGACTTCCCCGGAATTAAAACACTTTGTAATTGTTCTTTCCTGATTTTGACAAATCGTACACTTGAAGTATTTTTATTTTGATATGGATTTTCAGGCGGAATAAACAATATCAGCCTTTCATTATCTATAGCCGCAATATTTCCTGTCAGAGTTTGACCGGCGGCAGTTTTTAATGTTACAGCTTTGTCCTTACTTATTTTATATTTGTTCTGTTCATAAACCGTATGGATGTAAGCGCGGGTATTTCCAAGTTTGCTTAAAGGTTGAACTAATGTTGTGTCTTTCTTCTCTCTGTTACTTGAAAAGTATGTAATTTTTGTTACAAGGGAATAATTATCTCTGATATATACAATTGCACATTCGAAGCGGGGAAATGCGGGAAAAAGATTGTAAAATTCTTTTTCATCTGTTTATAATTTTAAATTTTGGTCAGATGGAACTCGCATTATAATCATTGGCTTGTGTGTAAAAAGATTTTTCATGCTCGTTTCGTAACGATTGATTGTATCGCCTAATGTAGGATAAAGCTGTATTAAGCTGTCTCTTTGCTGTGCAAAGGAAATTATCGGGACGCAGAACAGGGCAGCCATTAAAAACAAATATGTTAATCGCTTTTTCATTTTTACCTCCTTAAATATCGTTTAAAATTGTTAATTGATTTTCAATCAAAACGTAATAAATCAGGCAAATTCAATTGTCTTGAAAATGTAAAGGGATTGTAAAAATATTGCTAGTTCTGATTATCACTCCGGTGAGCAGAAATTGTTAAATTATCTATTTCTTGTTGCACTTCTGAATATTAGATTTTAATTTAATAACAGTAATAATTACAACAACCGTTCTCGGTTTATTTTAATGAAAGAGAACGGGTTCGATAAAATGAAAAGTGCGTTTAAAAATAGGGCTGCACTTCTTATTTATGATGCAATAATTCTACTCCTGTGCATTTCAGGAGTTTACAGTTTAGTATCAAAACCATTCCTTCCTTTTAATGTTTCTTCCGAAAATTCATTTTTAATCATAAGTGAAATTCATCAGAATAGTTCTTCGCTTTCTGTGGGAGATACAATCTTAACTGTCGATGGATATAAATTTAAAAACTGGGAAGAGGCGGAACTTTATACCGATGCTAAAAATATCGGCAGTAAAGTAACAGTAGAATATTTGAAAAACAGGCAGCCATCATTCGCCAAAGCAGCATTAATAAATTACTACTCTACATTTGAAATTATTGTAATATCATTCGTCGCTTTAATTTTCATCTTCCTTGCTTTACTCGTAGTGCTGAAGTCGGATGATAAATCTGCTGTAATTTTTCATTGGGCGGGTATGGGGCTTGCGATGATAATTACTTTAACTTCAGGTAACTATTCAGCGCTGCCGCATTCATTAAGTTTGCTCAACCATTTTTTATATTTATTTGCATTCACTCTTACGCCTGTATTGTTTATTCATTTTACCTGTGTTTTTACATCTTCCGCTTCGAACGTAATGAAGAAAATAATTATTGCTTTTTATTTGTTCGCAGTTTTGTTAGCGGCTTATTTGTTTCTGCAATATTACAACGCTATGCAGAATAATTCCGTCAACGGCGTTCAACAATATGTAAAAGTTTATACTTATTTGTTCAGACCATTTTTATTGATAAGCGTATTAACCGCAATTGTTATATTTTACAGGGCATACAAACGTGCTGCTGATTTAACAACAAAACGAAAGTTAAACTGGCTGCTTTTAGGTTTTCTTATCGGACCGACAGGATTTATTCTTCTGTGGGTTATTCCTTTAATTGTTCTTGGTCATTCGCTTTTAACCGAAGCAGTGATGCACATTCTTTTAATAGCCGTTCCGCTTACTGTTACAATAGCCATTATTAAATATCGATTGCTCGATATAAATCTTCTTCTGAAACGAAGTGTTGTCTATACAATTGTTATTTCGGGTTTGGTTATAATATACGTTTTGGTTTTTATAGGAATAACCTTTCTGATTAAAGGAATAGAGTTCACGGTTCCTGCAATAATTTCCGCAGTTATCATCGCTCTTTTTATGAATCCGGTTAAGAACAAAGTGCAAAAGTTTGTCAACAGGAAGTTTTTCAGAGTTGAATATGATTTCAGGGAAGAGCAAAAGAAATATCTTAAAGACATCAGCGAATCGCACAATATTTATACGATGGCAGAAAAAGTCGTAGAGCATACGGACAAATTAATCCCTGTTGAAAAAATCGGTTTCTTTATACTCGATGAAAGCAACAAAATCAAACTGATTGCACATAAGAATTTTGAAATGCTGGCTAACCGCAGCATAAAATTTCATCAGGAAGAATTAAAATCCAATCTTTCGCTGCCTGTTGCAGTTGATGATAGAGTTGAACCCGGTTTGCAAGTTGAACCGGCAGACCAACGTGTATTTAAAAGATGGGGAATGGTGCTTGTATTTCCTGTAAAATCGGATAACGGTAATGTAGTTGCTTTTCTTGTGCTTGGTAAAAAGAAATCGGAGCTTGTATTTAATAAGGATGATATCGATTTGCTGAATACGGTTACCACCGCAATATCAATTACAATGGATAGAATTAAACTTCAGCAGGACCTCATCTTTAAACAATTGGAAGCTGAACGGCTTGAGGAACTGAACAAAGTAAAATCGTTTTTTGTTTCCACTGTTTCGCACGAATTGAAAACCCCGCTTACATCAATTAAAATGTTTGCCGAAATGCTAAAAGATAACCCGGATTGCAGTACTGAAAAAGCTCAGGAATATCTCCAGATTATTGAGGGCGAAAGTGAAAGATTAAAACGGCTTATCAATAACGTGCTTGATTTTACAAAGATAGAAAAAGGAATTAAAATTTACGACAAAAAGAAGATAGAACTGAACAGTATTGTCTCTAAAGTTCTTCGTTCGATGGAATATCAGTTTAAAATGGCAAAGATATCTATAGATACAAATTTAAATGAACAATCCTATAATATTTTTGCTGATAAAGATGCAGTTGAAGAAGCAGTGATGAATATTTTATCGAATGCGATTAAATATTCGAAAAAAAATACTATCGTAACGGTATCTACTTTTAAAAAAGAAAAATATGCTTGTGTTAAAATAACCGATAACGGAATTGGTATTTCAAAAAGTAAAATTAATAAAATCTTTGAACCGTTTTACAGACATGAGAGTGATTTAATAAAAGCTGAAGGTACCGGACTTGGACTTGCAATAGTTAAACATATAATTGATGCACATCAGGGTAAAATAGAAGTTGAAAGTAAACCCGGCAAAGGAAGCTCGTTTATTTTATTATTTCCGATGGAGGACTAAAATGAAAAAAATTTTAATCATTGAAGACGACCCAGCAATTTCAAAAGGATTGGTCGATACACTCACTCATGAAAACTTCGAAGTAAAACCGGTAGATGACGGTGAAGAGGGTTACAAAATCGCTAAAAGCGAAAAGTTCGATTTGATAGTGCTCGATTTAATGCTGCCCGGTAAAAACGGAATGGATATTTGTAAAGATTTACGAAAGGATGGAATAAACACACCTATTGTAATGTTGACAAGCAAACAGGAAGAGATTGATAAAGTGCTCGGATTGGAATTAGGCGCTGATGATTACGTTACTAAACCTTTCAGTGTGCGGGAATTAATGGCAAGGATAAGAGCGGTGTTGAGAAGGAAAAGTGAATTAATTCCGGATATTGAAGAATGTACATTCGGAAATGTTTATATAAATTTTAAATCTCATAACGCAACTAAAGCAGGAAAAGAACTGGAACTCTCTGCAATGGAATACAAAGTTTTGAAATATTTCTGTCAGCATGAGAACGAAGTTATAGACAGACTTGTTTTATTAGACGAGGTATGGGGGTACGATAGTTACCCTTCAACCCGAACAGTAGATAACTTTATTCTGTCGTTGAGGAAAAAAATTGAGGATGACCCATCAAATCCCAAACACTTAATTACCGTACATGGTGTGGGATATAAATTTACAAAGTAAAATAACGTAATTGTAACCCAGCGATGAATAGACTGTGTGAAAATTTATGTTTGCTTTGTAGCGCGACTTTTAAGTCGCAATTTTTATGAAAAATAGCGAGCTAAAGCTCGCTCTACAAGTTTGGTTTTAATTTTCACACGGTATCTGAATCACCGGACTAAAATCATAACGTCCCTTCGGGACATTTTTATTATTAGTAAATATTGAAATAAAAATATCCCGAAGGGATAATTGAAAATAACCCGTCAATTTATTGGCGGGAAATTAGAAAAGCCGGAAGAATAAAAAAGTCCCGCAAGGGACGATTGAAGAATGAAAAAAAGCAGCACGATAATTCAATCGCCGTCACGGAATGGACTGTGACGGGCATAATTCTATATAGCTTTTTTTACTAACTCATCAACTCGCTTCAATTTTCGATCTGGCATTGCGGTAGCTGAAGAATTAAACACCCTCTTCTGTGCGTGATGTCTTTGGAAGATTGAAAGCTTAAAATAAATTACTGTCGTTACAGCTATCTTAAGTACGAATTGCGGAATGGATTCCTGAATTGACTGTTTGGATATAAATTTTATCCAGCGTTTAATAATATTCTTCCAGGAGTAAAAAACCCTATTGACTCTTTTATATGCTTTATAAATATCCTGGTCGGAAAGTCTATTATGTTTGAATAAAACATGATCACCCCCGTAATGAGAGATATCATTATCCAGTAGTCTTCCTTCCGAAACAACTTTATCATAAAAAGGAGTACCGTATATCGGAATTGATATGGAAGGTAAAATGACACAAGTTCCTACTTCATCTAATCTTTGCGGAAGTGTTTCATAATATTCTTTGGTATCTTCATCTAATGCGAACATAAGTCCCGTAAAAGTTAAAATACCTCTTTTATGCAGTTTGTTAAAAGCATTTTTGTATTCATCAACTTTGTTCTGTCTCTTCTTTACGTCTTTAAGACTTTCTTCATTCAACGATTCCATACCTATGAAAGACATCCTGCAATTAGCTTCCGATAGAAGATCTATAAATTCTTCGTCACGCAGACACTCTATACTATATTGCACACCTATGCCCCAGAATTTTAATTTGGTTATTTTGCGTAAAAGATTTTTTGCATTATTCAAATCCCCGCCCAGGTTATTATCAAGGATCATAGCCATTTTCTTTTTATACCAGGGGAGTCCTTTCGTATTTTTTAAGTCATTTACTACATCCTCTACAGGACGAGTTCGATAAGGTGAGCGCTTTATATTTAGCTGGCAGTAAGTGCACGGATGCGGACAACCCCGGGATGCTTCTGTAACAATAGGACTGAAAAATTTTGATTCGACTAAATCATACCGGGGTGGGGGAATATTATCGAGCGATGGTGCTAAACCGGATTCATAACGCTCCTTTAAATTGCCGCTCAACATATCGTTTACCATTTGAGCCCAGATTTCCTGTGCTTCTCCTATCAGGATAGAATCGAAGTACGGCTGGACTTCATCAGGAAAAATAGATGCGAATTTACCTCCACCGATAACCGTTTTACCCATTGCCCGGAATTTAGCAGCAACTTCATAAGCGTGAGGTGAAATATAATCCATAAAACTTATTGCGATGTAATCAGCATCTGTATCATAGTTAATCGGTCTTACCATTTCGTGAAGAACTTCAACATCGACGGTTGGTGGTGTTAACCCTGCTAATAGTATTCCCGGTAAAGGGGGCGCAGGATTTCTTGCATAATAAGGTTCTTTATTTAATAGATTTTGAAACAATACTATAATTAAAATTTTTGGCTTTTTCATTTTTTTAATACGACTCATTATTAATTTACAAGAGCTTTTTTAAATCTGTTTGGAAGAAACTCTTTCATTCTTGATTGTTTAAATTCATCCCAAATTTCTTCTATGGCAGTTACAAGTTTATCAATATCATCTTTTTTATGTATTGCCATAATGCTTATTCTGAATCTTTGTTGGGATTTTGGCACTGCCGGGTATTCAATGGAGTTAAGGAATAATCCTCTCTGATGGAAGTTGAAAGCAGCTTCTCTTATGTTCATTCCTTGCGGCACTTTAAGTGGAAAGATCGGGGTTAATGAATTACATTCGAAACCTAAATCTGTGAGTCGATTTGCAGTATATTCTATATTTGATTTTAACTTTGCAATTAATTCCGGTTCTTTCTCTATCACATCTAATCCGGCAAGAATCGTAGCGATAACCGTTGGTGGGAGTGAAGCAGAGAACATATAAGAGCGTGCGAAAAATCTTAGATAATTAATTACAGGTTTTGATGCAGCTACAAAACCACCCGAAGCGGCAAATGTTTTACTAAATGTGCCCATCGAAATATCGATGTTTCCTTCAAACCCGAAATGTTCGGCAGTTCCGCGTCCGGTTTTACCCATTACACCGGTGCCATGGGCATCATCAAGAATTAGTATTGCATTGTTTTGCTTACATAAGGGAACAATTCTGTTCAAAGGAGCGATATCGCCATCCATAGAATATACACCCTCGACACCGACAAAAATATTTTTGCTTTCATTAACATTGATTCGGGTTAAGTACTTTTCTAATTCCTCAACATCGTTGTGTGGAAAATGCACAGCCCGTACACCCGACATTTTTATACCGTCGGCAAACGAAGCATGGCTGTATCTATCATGGAGTACGACATCATTATTATTCAAGAGAGCAGTGATCAATCCGACGTTTGCTCCGTAACCGCTCGAGAAGATTAATGCATCTTCACATCCTTTTAGAGCCGCAAGACGTTCCTCTAACTCTCTGTGAAGTATGGTGTAACCGTTTAGCAATGGAGGACCGCCGATTCCCACACCCATTCTATTAATAATTCTTTTTACGAATTCTTTTATATAAGGATGATTTGCCAATCCCAGATAATTATTCGATCCGAACATCAACATCGATTTTACATATCCGCTATTCGGGTCGATTACAGACACTTCGCGGTCGGCGGCACTTGTAATACAACGCAAATGCTGCATTTCTTTCTTCACTTTTATTCCTTTAAGAAAATCGGAGAAGAAGTTTACTTTCTGATGAAAGCTCATTTTCCTTCCCTTTAACAGAACATCGCAGAGGTCAAAATTTTCACCGCCTTTGTATTCATTATTTACTAACATCTTAAATCTCCTTCAATTGTTTTTATAATCATTAATTCCGGTTTCAATCTAAATTAATAATTGTATGCGGTTGTCAGGGAGTTGTAAAAGGAATGTCAAATTTTTGCTAATTCTGTTTTAATTCAGAATCTATTTTAAGCATCTCATCAAAATATTTTTCTAAATTGCCATCGCAGTTATCGAACAGATTTCTGATCCTGGCAGTATCTAATGAAATCATCTTATCATATAAAGAGATATTGATAATCGGGGTTTTAATTACTCTGCCCAATTTCAAAGGGAAAAAACCGACCTGGATTGCACTATTTATAAACTGTTTCTCTCTTTCTTCAGGAATTGTAAACAGCAGTTCAAATTCTCCGTGCTGTCCGGCTAATAACATCCAAAGTGGAATGCCAACCTTCTGAGCGTATTCCCTTGAATTCTTTTCGATTAAGAGTTCCCAATTATTACATATCTCAAAGCCGATGTTATTCAAACGCATAAGTTGATCGAGCGTAGTGAAAATCCCATCACTTGTATCCATACAAGCCGTAGCAAACTGACTGACCACCTTACCTTCTTTAAGTCTCGCAACAGGTTTGTAATTAAGTGCAGCACCTTTTCTAAAGAAAAGTTTATCCAGTGCAAAAGCATTTCCTTTGCCTAGCTGTCCGGTGGAATACAATATATTTCCGGGTTTACATCCTACCCTTGTTAATATTTTATTATAGTTATTAACACCTAATGCTGTTCCTGTAACGATTAAATTATCGCCTTTATTTATGTCTCCACCTAAAACATAAGTTGAATGTCTTTTGCATGCTGAGTTAATACCATTGTATAAAGTTCCGATCCTTTTGTAATTCATGTTTTCGGGAAAGATTACGGAGATTAAAATACCCAACGGATTTGAACCAACTGCAGCCAGATCGCTCAGGTTGGCTGAAACAACCATCCAGCCGGCTAAAAAGTCATCATAAAGACCTGCCTTTATTTCTTCGCATATACTATCGGTAGTTATATTTATTAATTGATCATTGTTACCGTTAAAGCGAATTATTTCGGCGTCGCTTTGGTGGGTAGAGTTTATCTGTAATGGTGAATGCTCCAGAAGAGATGTAAGATTATTAATAAATCTGTTCTCTAATATTTGATTTAATTGTTGCATACTTTTATAAATTTTGGTAATACTTTAAAGTGTGCTGAATTTGCTGAAACCACTTCACCATCAAATTCAATTTTAAATTCTTTCTTTGAAGTAATTGAAAAGGAATCAGTCATCCAGCTTTTTTCATTACTATGATAATTATTATTCCCGCTTAATGAGTTGAACAGCTTAATCAAATTGTATTTATTAAAATCATAATACAGCCGGATATCAAACAATCCATCATCCGGTTTTACCGTTGAGTTATATTTCAAATCTCCAGAAAAATATGGGCTTTTAAGAATACCTATGTTTGTAACGTTTACCGTAAACTTATCAGCTTCGTTTGTACATATTTCCGCAGGAAAATTTTTATATGTAAGCATTGTTGAAATTGCTGTGTAATTTATTGCTGCAGACGTATTAAAAAATTTTAGTGCAGATAGTAACGGATCGGGATTATTAAAACGATAATTTGCCTCAGCCGTAATTCCAATACTTGAGTTGATCAGGAATAATCTTTTATAAGTTCGATTATTAATTGTGTAAGTTATGCAACCGACATCTCTCGGTAACGCTTCCTTAAAATTTATTCTTGCTGCAACGTTCCCTATCATGTATTTATTATTGAAAGGTTTATGAAAATCATTGCTCGACCCGATCCCGATTGCTCCGATTCTTATTTTTTTAATTAAATCAGGTTCAGTTAGCTGAACGAGATTATTTAAAAAGTTGTTTATTGTACCATCCCCACCGGCGATGATAAAATCTGTTTTACCTTTGTTCAGGGCATCTAACAAGAACTCTTGAGTATCACCGTTTCCGTTGGCATAGTGGACTTGCCCGGCTTTTATGTTTAATCGGCTGTTAACTAACCTCCACTTTCTAAGTGCTGCACCGCCTGCCGCTTTTTTGTTTAATATTACTAACATTTTGTCACTCAAATCTGATTTTTACAAGGTCTTATTTTTAATACAAATAAAAAGCTAAAATAGAATATCAATAGAAACGGAGTCCATTCAGGTTTTTCCGATACAGCAATTGCTGAGATGAGTAAAATATAACTTTGAACTGAAGGAACTACTGCAATGTGTGCTTCCGAATCTTTTTGAAAACTCCGCAACAGCAACTGGGTGCAAAGTACTTTAAAAGTGCTTAGTGCGATGAAGAATAAGGACGGAAGTAATAAAATCAAACTGAAAATATCGATATATGAATCGAACACTGCCAGGAGTGTAAAGACGAGTGAAGAAATTCCCAAAATGTCACTTACAAACGATGCCCGCTTTCTACCGAATACAACCGGCAGAGTATTATATCCTGTTGCTTTGTCTGCTTCAGCATCCTTAAAATATCCGACCAGGACAAAATTGGAGTACGCAAAAAATACAGCAGTCATGGTATAAATCAATTTTGATGAAAAAACTACTGATATTCCTTTTGAACCTGCGAGGTAAGCCATTAAAAATAATAGTACTACTATCCATGAATTATAAAACGGTCCTGCCCACCATTTCCTTTTGAAATATGTATAAGTAGCTAATCCTGCACCCGCAATTACTCCTAAAATTATTGTCGGATTATAAAAGAAACCGAAGACACTAACACAGTATGTTAATCCGGTTAAACTGATAATCATAAATTCCTTTCTGCCTACGATTCCTTGTGTAAGAGGCCGGTAAGGTGAGGATATTGAATCGGTATCTATCTGAAAGCAGTCGGTAAGCGCCTGCCCGAATCCGTATGATAAAAAAGAAACAGAAGAAATTAATAATAAAGTAGTTAAATCAACGCAGCTTACAAATGACAAACCGGCGATACCTGTAATTCCCGAAACAAACATCAAATAAGGTCGCATTGTAATTAAATAAGCTCTCCAAAATTCTATTGAAAGCATTTTGTGTTTTTGTATTGATTGTAAATGTTGCATTTTCATACTCCATTAAATTAAAATTTTCGGTTTAATGATAATTCACACTTCAATTAAGATTGTCATCCTTATGTCATACTATTGTAAAATTTTTGTTATAGGAGTAGTTAGCTGATGTGGTGGAGTTGGAAGTATTTAAATAACCCGAGTTGACTGAATAAATTTCAAAATGGTTAAAACCGTTTAATATGCTACTCGGTGTTTTCTTTTTATCCACCCAATTGAAATTGGGTGTTAGCGGGAAGTATTTCATTAACAACTAAATTTATTTAGGCGGCAAAACAAAACTAATAAAAGAAGAAAACGGTTTCGATCCTTTCAAAAAGAACAGGTTACTAATCTGTTCTACTATTATTCATCTGAAAGTATTTAAATAATAATTTTAATATCTTGTATTTCACTTAATTTCATCCTTTTCAAACACTTATGAATTCGGTTAATAGTAAAACATCATTACGTAAGAAAGAACAGATTGAATTATGTCTTACGGATAATGTTGCATTTAAGGATAAAACTACCGGTTTTGAAAATTATGAATTTAAGCATTATGCAATTACTGAAGTTGAGATAGACAGGATAAAATTCGAGACCAATTTTTTCGGAAAGAAAATTTCTTACCCGTTTTTTATTTCCTGTATGACGGGGGGAACGGGGGAAGCAGAAGGCATAAATTCTCAACTGGCAATTATTGCAGAAAATTTGAACATTCCTATTGGTGTGGGCAGCCAGAGACAAGCGCTTGAAAATAAAGACTTTGTCGAATCATTCTGGATCGTGAGAAAGAATGCTCCTCACGTTCCTGTATTGAGTAATATCGGTGCTGCTGAAATAGTAAAATTTAAGAACATCGATCCCGTTCTGAAAATAATTGATATGGTTAGTGCAGATGTGTTAGTGATTCATGTAAACCCGTTACAGGAACTTTTACAGGAAGAAGGCGAGCCGGATTTTAAAGGACTGCTGAAGAAAATTAAATATATTTCTAAAAGAATTGCCGTTCCGGTTATCGTTAAAGAAGTTGGTTCGGGAATATCTAAAGAAGCAGCAGAAAAATTGTTGGACGCAGGTGTTAAAGGAATTGATGTTGCCGGTGCCGGTGGTACAAGCTGGGCGGGTGTTGAAATTCTCCGGAGTAAAAAATCAAACAGAAAAAAATTTTGGGATTGGGGTTTACCCACATCTTATTGCATCAAAGATGTTTCTAAGCTGAAAAAGGATTATAAATTTACACTTATCGGTTCCGGCGGAATTAATAACGGGATGGATATTGCAAAAGCTTTGGCTCTTGGTGCCGATGTAGCTGCTTCGGCAAGAATTATTTTACAGCATCTGGAAAAATATGGAGTAGATGGTACGTCTAAACTTATAAATGCGATGTTCGATGAAGTAAAGGAAGTAATGTTTCTTACCGGATCCGTAACCATTAAAGATTTAAGAAAAGGAAAACTAATTAAAAAGGCAGAACTTACTTGAACAGACCGGGTAAAAATAAATTCAGTTCTCTTTATGAAAGAGAAAGAAAAAAAATAGATATGCGGTTGGAAAATATTCTTAAGAAAAGATCTCCGAAATCTCTTTATGACCCGGGCGCATATATCATTAATAGTAAAGGGAAAAGGATAAGACCGTTGCTTGTTCTTTTATCGGCTAAAGCTGTCGGCGGGAAATTTAATGATGTTTATAATGCGGCTGTAGCTGTAGAACTTTTGCATAACTTTACACTCGTTCACGATGATATAATGGACAATGCCGATAAAAGAAGGGGAAGGTTGACACTGCACAAAAAATATAATAATAACACTGCAATTCTTGTTGGCGATAGTTTATTATCGGTCGCTTATGAATACTTGCTAAAAGATTGCGACAGTAATGCAAAATATGTTATCAGCTCTTTTACAAGGGGATTAGTTGAAGTCTGTGAAGGTCAGAGTCTCGATACGGATTTTGAACAAAGAAAGAATGTATCGCTGAATGAATACATTATAATGATAAAGAAAAAAACCGCTGCGCTTGCAAAGACATGTTGTGAAATTGGTGCTTCAATAGGCGGCGGTAGTAGAGAAGAAATTAAAGCGCTGGCAAGCTACGGTACGAATTTGGGAATTGCTTTCCAGATACAGGATGATTTACTGGACATAACTGCCGACGAAGAGAAGTTCGGCAAGAAAATTGGCGGCGATTTGATCGAAGGTAAAAAAACTTATCTGCTGATCAAAGCGTTGGAGAAAGCTAAGAGCGATGACAGGAAAATTTTATCGGAAGTTATTGATAATAAAGGTATCAAACCGCAGAATGTTAAATCGTATAAACTGCTTTTTGAGCAATTAGGTGTAATCGAAAGTGCAAAAAAGGCGATAGATTCATATACAAGAAAAGCTATTAAATCTTTATCTTTAATTAAGAAAAAAGAAGATAAAGAGTTATTAACCTGGTTTGCTTATATCCTATTAAACAGAAACAGATAATGATTGAGAGAACAGTTAAAATAAAAAATAAAGCAGGGCTGCATACACGACCGGCAGCAACTATAGTAAAAATGGCAGCTAAGTATAAATGTGATTTTTTTATTTCACGCAACGGGATGAACATAAACGGTAAAAGCATAATCGGTGTTATGACACTTGCTGCCGAAGAAGGAGCCGAGCTTACACTTACTTTTGACGGAGAGGATGAAGAAACAGCAGCCAAAGAAATTGTTGATTACTTTGAAAGAGGTTTCGACGAAGAGTGAAAACATTTAAAGACATATATAAAAAAGCTGCAAACAAAATAGGCGGTATCGCCGCAGCGCCGGGTATCGTGATCGGCGAAGTATATCTTTTTACTAAAGAAAAATTAGAGGTAAGCAAAGCAGATATAACGGATGTTGAAGAAGCAAAGAAAAATCTGTACGATGCGCTTTTAAGATCGAAAAAAGAGCTGACCAAAATTCTTTCGATTGCACGGGATAAAATGGGGCATAGCCGTGCCGCCATTTTTGAAGCCCAGATAATGGTGCTGGATGATCCTGTTTTAATTGAAAATATTGTAAAAAGAATAGAAGAGGAAAAGAAGCAGCCGGAATATATTGTTAACGATGAGATCTCAAAGTATCAGAAGATGATGTACGATTCGAATGAATCTTATATGAAAGAAAGAGCGAATGATATTGAAGATATTAAGAACCGGATTGTCAGGAACCTTCAGAAAAAAAGATGGCAATCTAAAATTGAACATGATGTAGTTGTTGTAAGCGAAACGTTAACTCCTGCCGATACGCTGCTGCTATCCCGTAACAAGGTAAAAAGTTTTGTGATGAATCATGGCGGCTTAACTTCGCATGCAGCTATTATATCGCGCTCATTAAACATTCCTGCCGTTGTTGGAACGCGTAATGCAACCCAAATATTAAAAGACGGGCAGACTGTAATTGTAGATGGTTTTCATGGTTACGTTATTTATAATCCGTCGGAGAAACAATTAAAATTCTTCGAGCAAAAACGTAACCGGCTGGTTGAAATTCAAAAAGAGCTTGAAGAATTCACCTTCAAGCCTGCCATTACTAAAGACGGTAAAGAAATCCAGTTCTTTGCTAATGTTGATGTTACTGGTGAAATTGATATGGTTAAAACTTGTGGTGCGAAGGGAATCGGTCTTTACCGGTCGGAGCAGATACTCGATGAAATGGGAACTTTCCCCAGCGAGAATGAACAGTATAAAATTTATAGTAATCTTGCAACAAGAGTTTTCCCCGACCCGATAACAATTCGTGCTTTCGATATAGGCGGAGATAAATTCAAATTTTTCGAGTACGATGAGCCGAACCCGTTTTTAGGATTGCGCGGAATAAGGTTGCTTCTCGAAAATCCAAAATTATTCAAAGAGCAAATACGCGCAGTGCTTAGAGCAAGCAGTAATAGAAATATTAAATTTATGCTTCCGATGATCAGCACAATCGGTGAAATAAGAAAATCGAAAGAGCTTATAACCCAATGCATGAATGAATTGCGGAAAAAGAAAATTGAGTTCGATAAGGATATGCAGATTGGTATAATGGTTGAAGTTCCTTCGGCAGCGGTGATGACAAAGGAGTTTGCCGCCGAGGTAGATTTTCTTAGTATCGGCACTAACGATCTAATCCAGTACCTGATGGCAGTTGACAGGGGGAACGACCTCGTAGCGGATCTTTACCAGGAGTTCAGCCCCGTTGTTCTCCGTACGATTAAAATGATTGTCGATGATGCCAAGCTTGTTAACAAACCTGTAAGCTTATGCGGTGAAATGGCTGCAGATACGCTTGCAATGCCGCTGCTTGTAGGGCTGGGGTTGGAGATTTTAAGTATTTCACCGGCAACTATTCCTTATGCAAAAAAAATTATAACGAGTTTTAAATATGAAGATGCCCGGAAACTGGCAGAAAAATGTTTGTCATCCTGCTATGAGGATGAAATTGAAAAGACAATAGAAAAATTCTTTGAAAAAAATAATATTGTTAGAACGCGGAACATTATTTAGAATATTATATAGTATTGACGATCAATTTTTTCGTTTATTTTTGCATAGTGGATATCCGCTTTCGCGGGCATGACATGCTGTCTTTATAATTTTGCGTAACTCCAGTAATTAACCTAAAAAATAACCGAACAAATTGTAAATTGGCGTTTGTACTTTTGGATTTGATTAGATCAACTAGAAATTTTATAAGGTTAATATTGTGAAAAAATTAAAATGTCTGATGAATTACTTAATTTTTAATTTACGGATTGCAGTGCTATGACCATTAAAGATTTTGTTAACAATTACGATCCTCAAAATCAGTTCGCGGTGCTGAAAGAATCGTTTAAGCAAATTGAATTTGCATGGAATAATATAGTTGATCTTAGTAAAATTAAATCCCGTGAATTTGATGCGATTGTAATTACCGGGATGGGCGGCTCGGCTATAAGCGGCGATCTGTTAAAAGAAATTTTTAACGATGAAATTCAAATTCCTTTGTTTGTGGTAAGAAATTATTCACTTCCATCATTCGTTAATAATAAAACGCTGGTTATTATTTCTTCATATTCCGGGAATACCGAAGAGTCCGTTTCCTGCTTTAAAGATGCACTGAAAAGGAAGAGCAGTATAGCTGCTATATCGACAGGCGGGAAAGTCGAACAAATTGCTTTAACTGAACAGATTCCACGGATTGAATTACAAAAAGGATTTCAGCCGCGGTACGCTTTAGGAATGAGCTTTTTCACTTTGGTTAAAGTATTCCAGTCTTTAAAAATCATTCCCCTGCAGGAAAGTTTTGTAGAAAGCGTTACCAAGCTTTGGAAAGAAAAAGCAGAACTTTATTCGAAAGAAAATAATTATGCATTGAATATTGCAGATGAATTGATCGGTTACATCCCCATCATTTATTCATGTTCCGGTATTACTTCGGCTGCCGGGTATAGAATGAAATGCCAGTTCAACGAAAACTCGAAACTCCATGCTTTTCACAACTCAATTCCCGAATTAGATCATAACGAGATTATAGGATGGGAAACATTCAGGGATAATCAACTGAATGCGAAAATCATAAACATTCTTGATGATGATTACCCTCCTCAAATAAGAAAACGATTTGATATTACAACGGAATTAGCAGGAAGAAAAGGCGTAGATGCAATTACTCTTATGAGCAGCGAAAAAAATAGAAAAGTTCGAATAATGGATTTAATTTATTTAGGTGATTGGATAACTTATTACTTAGCTGTTTTAAGAGGGTTCGATCCCTCCGAAATAGAGTACATTCATGAATTAAAAAAAAGATTAGCTTAGTACAGATTTTTTAGCCGATAAATTTATTTGAAGTAGTGTTGAATCGTTATTTAAAATATCCGATTCTGTTTTTCTTATTATTCTCACAAGCAGCTACCGCCCAATTCTTTTTCTTCGGCAGGAACAAAGTTCATTATGAAGAATTTGATTGGAAGATTTTAAAAACAGAGCACTTCGATATTTATTATTACGGGCAGATGCAGAAGCTTGCGGAAATCGGTGCCTATTTTGCCGAAGAAATTTATGACGAGCTTAAAGTAGAAATGAACAATGTTGTTACCCGCCGGGTGCCGCTAATATTTTATAACACATCTCTCGAATTCCAGCAAACCAACACAACGCCCGGGCTTTTGCCTGAAGGTGTAGGCGGTTTCTTCGAATTCCTCAAAGGAAGAGTCGTGCTGCCTTCAAACGGTTCGTTAAAAGATTTTAAACATGTAATACGGCATGAACTTGTTCATGTTTTTATGACGAACAAAATTTACAGGGTTCTCAGAGACCACAGATTACCGACGAGCAGAATGCCGCCGCTCTGGTATGTTGAGGGGCTTGCCGAATTTCTATCCACCAAATTCGATTCTCAGGCAGAGATGGTTATAAGGGATGCTGTTATAAATAATTATTTTGTCGGGCTGCGGGATATTTACAGAATATTCGGCACCTTCCTTATGTACAAAGAAGGGCAGAGCTTTCTTGAGTACGCAAGTGAAACGTACGGTAAGCAAAAAGTCCTTAACCTTCTCGAAAATTTCTGGATGGATCGTTCTTTCAACAGAATAATGGAATACACTTTCAGAAAACGGCTTGAGAAAATTGATGCGGACTGGCAGTATTATTTGAAGAAAAAATATTACCCGTGTATAGCCACCGATCTGCCGCTGGCACAGGGCGCAGTTAAAATAACAAAAGAGGGATTTAATTTTTCACCGGTAAGCTTTCAGATCGACAGTTTAAAATTCCTTTACTTTATTGCTAACCGCGACGGTTATTCATCTATTTACCGGATGATGCTTGATAAAGATAATTTACCTGCCGGCTCACCCGAACTAATTTTAAGAGGGGAGAAAACCGAGGAATTCGAAGCATTTCACTTATTTCAATCTTCAATAGATATTTCAAAAGCGGGTTTGATTGCATTTGTTACTAAGAAAGGCGGCACCGATGCAATTCATTTTTATTCTATCGAACAAAACAAAGTAGTTAAAACATTTCAAAGCCATGATCTCGTAAACATAATATCGCCCAAGTTTTCGTCCAACGGCAACAGGATAGTTTTTCATGCTGTTGACAGGAAAGGTTTTATGGATCTTTACACGCTTGATCTTTTGGATGATAAGCTTTACAGGTTAACAAACGATTATTACGATGACAGGGATCCTATCTTCGGCTTAAACAATCAGCAGATTATTTTCACTTCAGATCGTACCGGCGGAAAGTACGCAAAAAAATATAATTTGTTTTCTTTAAACTTGAATAATCATGAAATCGAATACATTACATTTTTAAACACACAAAATTTTACCCCGGTCTTATCGCCCGATAAAACAAAATTACTTTTCACATCAGAATTGGACGGTGTGAGAAATATCTGGGAGCTGCCTGTTGAAAACGGAGTGTTCGGTAAACGGATAAAAAGAATATCACGCTTTATTACAAGTGTATTCACACCTTCGTTCGTTGATTCGGCTGCTTTAGTATTTTCAGGATTCGAAAACTTCAGCATCAATCTTTATGAGATGAACGATTATGAAAATGCGCTCGATTCCACCGAATACATCACGATGAATATGAATGAAGAAAAAACCGTTTGGTTTGCAAGTGTAATTCAACTGCCCGCGAAACGAAAGACAATAAAATACAAAAAACAGTATTCGCTGGATTTTGCTCAAAGCGTAGTAACTACCGACCCGGTATTCGGAACGCGCGGCGGCGCTGTTCTATCGATGAGTGATCTTTTAGGTGATGACAGGTATTATTTCCTGCTTTATAACTCGGCTAATGTTCAAAGCGATATACTAAAAAGTTTTAATGTTATTGTACAGCGCGCAAATTTCGGCAAAAGAGTAAACTATGCTTACGGCATTTTTCATCTTAGCGGCAGGCGGTATGATTTAAGAGACCCCGACCAGTTTTTTTATGAAAGAACATTCGGCGGTTCGTTTGTATTGAACTATCCCGTTTCAAAATTCCAGCGGCTGGAAGCAACGGTTACGCTTGCTAACTCGAGTAAAGAAGTAATTGAAAATCTTATCGAGAGGAAAGCGCTGTTAATGACTAATACTATTGCTTACGTTCATGATAATTCCCTGTGGGGTCCAACCGGTCCGATTGCCGGGAGCAGGGGACTCGTTATTTTAGGGTACACGAGCGATATAAAATACAGCAATGTAAATTATTTTTCGGTGGTTGCTGATTATAGATATTATGCACGGGTTGCGCTTACAACTTTGTTTGCATTCAGAGCGGCGTTTTTTTATAATGAAGGGAAAGAGGCGAGGAGATACGTGATAGGCGGTAGCTGGGACCTTAGAGGCTACAACAGGTTTTCAATCAGAGGTACCAAGGTTTGGTTTACTTCGGTAGAATTTCGTTTCCCGCTGATTGAAAAACTTACTATTAAATTTCCCGTGCTCAGTCTCGGGTTTTTCGGAATTCGCGGTGCATTATTTTTCGATGCGGCAGGTGCATGGGATAAGGAATACACGGAAACACTCGGTTCGATCGGTACGGGAGTTAGAATAAATGTTTTCCGGGTGCTCACTTTGCGTTATGATATCGGGAAGAAAATAGAAAATAATTTCACAAGATTTCAGGACGGGTTGTTTTATCAATTCTTTTTCGGATGGGACTTTTAAGAAAAAATATATTGCTTTTTACTGCGGCGGTATTAATCTCCGGATGCGGAAAATCATTAATTGAAATTTCTACAAAGTTAGATGATAATTCTTATCCAATGTTTGGGATGATTCCGTCCAGGAACTTTTATATTCCGGTAACAGTAACGGATTCGCTTAAATTAAAATGGGAAAGCAGCGGTCACGGTGGTTACGCAAATACATCGGTAACTATTTATGACGAATATGTTTTTACAAGTGATTTAAGCGGCAGAATTTTTGTCTATAATATAACAGACGGTGATCAAGTGGGTATGTTAAAAAGTAAGGGAGCAATTTACACATCGCCTCTTGTTTACCGTTCGAAAGTAATATACGGTGTAGCTAAGCAGAATTATGACTTAACCGAATTAATCTATTATGATTACCGGAAAGGGAAGGAATTAGTTAACGAGGAAATTTACGGTCGGCTTTTATCGGAAATGATTGGACTCGAGGACGGAATAATTTTTCTTACGGAAAACGGAAGAGTAAACAGGTATGATTTGTTCGGTTCGTTAATCTGGAAAACCGAAACTGGAATTACGGCGCATTGTTCACCTTCATTAAAAAACGGCGTTATAATTTTTGGAAACGATAACGGTGAGATCATCGGTGTGAATGAAGATGACGGAGGAATAATTTACAGAAAACAATATGATGGAATTTTTACGGGCACACCGGCTATCGACGATTCTATGGCGTACCTGGGCAATAATAACGGAAATATTTATGCAGTTGAACTGGAAAACGGGAATAAAATCTGGCAGTTCGATACGGATTTTAGAGTGTTAATGTCACCCGCATTCGATAATAAAAATATTTTCGTGGGGAATTTATCGGGTGATTTATTTTCACTTAATAAATATAACGGCAGGTTAAAGTGGAATAAGCATTTTAAAGGATTATTTAATTCTACTCCGCTGTTAACTGAAAACAGAATTATTATTTCGAATCTGTTTCTCAGTTTTTACATTATTGATAAATCTAACGGTGAATTAAAGAAGAGTTTTATTTTGGAAGGAAGAGCAAAATTGTCCCCGGTTTATTTTAAAGGTTTATTGTTTATCGGTTTTGATACGGGTGTGTTAAGAGCTTATAGATCGGAA
>BDSV01000232.1 GCA_002898075.1 bacterium BMS3Abin03 | reverse complement strand
ATCGGGAAAAATTATAAAAACCTTGGCGAATGGCAGGAAGCAGAAAAATGGTATGATAATTATTTAAGAAGAGAAGAAGCTTCGGCTGATGAAATCCTTCGCTACACAGAAATACTTGCCAAAAATAATCACATTTCGAAAGGGGAACCGATATTAAAACGATATACTGAAATGTATCCCGACGATCATCGTCTTTGGTCCCGGTATGGTTATTTTACAATGTGGCTTGGTAAAAAACGTACTGCAATTATTGCGTTTGAAACAGCGCTTCGGTTGCGCCCCTATTTTAAAGAAGCATTGGACGGCTACGACCTCGCCAGGGGGAAAGGATATATTTATACCGTAAACGATACCACGGCAAGATATAATTATGGCTTGCCGGTGCCACGCAGCTATAAAGTTTATGCAATCGACAGGTACTATAGAATTCTGAAAAAAAATCCGGGCAATGTAGCAGTCCGTTACAAATTAATCGATGAATTGTTGAAACACGACCGCTACGAAGAAGCAGTAAAGCAGTTGAACGTACTGAAATTGACTGAGAGTAATACACCCAACTTTCAATCAGTAAAGGATGAAGTTTTATCAAAAAGGGAGAAATATTATTCGGATAAAATTTCTTCTTTAATTAATCAAGTTGAAAAAAATCCTGCGGACCGGAAAAAAATCATCGAGTTGGGAAAGTATTATTCATTTTTGAAGGAATATGATAACGAGGTCGATCTGTATGACAAATATTTAAATGTATATTCCGCCGATACCGAAATAAGATATTTAAAAGCGCAGGCGCTTACATGGAAAGGTGATCTGTTTAAAGCAAAGGATGAATTGAAAAATGTGCTGAACAGTGATCCCTCGAATAAAAAATATCAGCTTTTATACGGTCAGGTATTGGTATGGATGAATAAAGACCTCGATGTGGCGGAAACAAATTTGAAATCGGTACTTAAGAAAGAGCCGAACAACCTGCAGGCATTAATTACCCTAACCGGTTTGAATTTCCAGAGGAATGATTTGGCAAGCGCCGAAATTTACCTCACACGTGGATTCATGGTTGATCCGTATAATCATAATTTGGAGAAGCTGGAAAACTCTATTAAGCTTCAGGCGGAAAGAAATGCGGAAACAAAACTGTACGAAATATTAGAAAAGGCGCGGGAGTATGCCTTCAATAAAAATTGCGACGAAGCTATAAATTACTATAATAAATATTTTTCAGATTCCGCTTCTGATATTCATCTTAAAAAAGAATTAGCCGAAGCATACCTGTGTAAAAAAGATTACGATTCAGCAATACAAATTTATAATGATCTTCTCTCAACTTTCCCGGGTGATTACGAATTGGCAAAGCAGCGTGCGAAAGTTTACTACTGGATGGGAGATTCATTGCATGCATTGGATGAGTTTGAGAAGTTAGTTTTGAATAACCCGGACGATGCCGATGCAAAAATATATCTTGGTGATTCGTACATGAAAGCCGGCGATTACGCGAACGCCCGTGCCACTTATGAAGAACTACTTGCAATAGCACCTTCATCATATATTTTACAAACAAGAATGAAATGGTTGGGAAATGCAGGAGGTGAAGGTTATAGCGGCTCGGTATTCCCGGCATATTTTTCTATTATTCCGGAAGGATATTACTATAACGACAACCTGGATTTTACATATAACAAGCAGGGAGCAAGATTAGAATTGGGCATAACCAATTATCTTTCTCTTGGTGCGGGTGGATATTTTGGGTTTATCTCCTCTGCAAATGAAAGATTAAATTTGAATATGTTCAGAGCCGACATTTATGTAAAGTTTAGTAAAAAAGTTTTAGGGTATGCAGGTGCGGGTACTACAAACTTTAAGTCCGCTGGTTCGACTCATATTTTTGAAGCCGGATTAAAAACACAGGAAGATAAAAAATATACGTTCTCTGCAACGTTTTATTCTACCGATGCAGCTTTCATTCTTTATTCGCCCTTTCTTGTTAACAGAAGATTAACGGCAAACTATCTTCTTTTAACAGGTGAGTATATTACCAAAAACGATATTTTTTTGAGGGGAGATTATTCCTATACATCTGTATCAGACGGGAATAAAGGAAGCAGGTTTATCTTCAGGATCGGAAAAATATTCGATGATGTATTCGGTACCGGGTACGAGTATTATTATTATAATTTTAATAATGATACGCCGCTTTACTGGTCACCTGATAATTATGAATCGCACAGTCTCTGGCTCGATTGGGATGCTATAACCGAAGAGAGTTTTGTATTAAGCTTAAAAGGGAAGGTAGGAATAATTCCCGATGATAATTTTATACTGCGTGAATTCTACAGCTATTTTAAATTTTATTTTGTAAGAAATTTCTTTTTACAGGCAACTGCCGGTTTCAGCAGCTCAATACAAGACCGCCGGGGTTACAGCTCCTTTTCATTTGGATTATCTCTTTATTGGTCTCTTTAAATTTCATTGCGGTAAATTCTTTCCTTTTTGAAAAAAAAACATTTCCTTTCCTTTGTTCTATAATGATACAGCAAAAATTAATTATCCAATATTGTTGCATTATTCCATATAATAATCATTGAATATAAGTCGTATTTTAAGCTTTAAGTGGCATTATTGTTGAATTTTACGGGCGTGTCATAATCATTTCTTAAGTGGATTCTATGAAAAAAGTAAAGAAAAGTGCATTTGAAATAACCTATAAAAATAATAATCATTTACAGAAAAGTAGAAAACGCAGGATATTAAGGAGGATATTAATCAGCGGTTTATTTTCTGCTATCTTGATCGGGATAATTCTGTATACCCTTCCGAAAACAGTTTTATCATTCAGTTCACTTTTAGAATATTCAATAATAGTAGCGCTTGTAATTTTTCTGCTTATTCTCCTGATACGTTATTTCGGGATTCTTATACTTGCTTATCTTAATCTGAACAAATACACTTTTGAAATGCATGACGACTTTCACCCGTTTGTTTCGATCATCATCCCTGTTTACAACGAAGGTAAAATACTTAACAATACAATTGAATCTCTTCTAAAGCTCAATTACTCTGAATACGAAATAATAATTGTCAACGACGGATCAACCGACGATACGCGAGAGGTGGCTGAAAAACTGGTTGGATATAGAGAAGGAATTGAAAATGCCATTAAAATTTCTTTAATAAACAAACCGAACAGCGGTAAAGCAAATGCTTTAAATGCCGGTATAAAAATGTCGGGTGCAGAATTCGTTTTATGTATGGATGGTGATTCGCAATTATCACCCGAATCAATTAGTATGGGAATAAGGCATTTTGCCGATCCTAAAATTGGTGCTGTGGCAGGCAATGTAAAAGTACTGAACAGGGGTAACTTCTTTACCGATTTACAGGCGCTTGAATATGTGGAAGGATTGAACATGGCTCGAAGCGCTCAGAGCTATTTGAAATTAGTAAATATTATTCCCGGACCGCTCGGGTTGTTTCGCAGAGAAGCTATAGAAAATATCGGTTGTTACGCCAATGATACTTATGCCGAAGATGCTGATATAACATTGCGGCTTCTTGCTGGCGGGTGGAAAATTAATTACGAACCTAAAGCTATTTCCTATACTGAAGCACCGGAAACTCTGCTTCAGTTGTTAAAGCAGCGTTACAGATGGACGAGAGGGATACTGCAATCGATTAGAAAACATAAAAAGTTATTGATAAATCCCACGGCAAATTTTGGAAATACATTCATTCTCTGGACAATGTTTTTTGAAGCGCTGATCTGGCCCACGATGAATATTGCAGCCAATGTATTTTTTATATTTGCCGCATTGGCTTTCGGTTTTACATCGCTTATCTTTTTCTGGTGGGCGGGGCTGGCGCTGCTGGATTTGGTTACTGCTATCTATTGTGTTGCGGCAGAAAAGGAGGAGTTCCGGTTGGTGGCGTATGCAGTTATCTATAGGATGGTTTTCATTTTAATAATTGATATATGCAAAGCGATGTCAACCGTTGAAGAATTTCTCGGAATTAAAATGAGTTGGGGTAAGCTCGAAAGAGCGGGGTAAATATTAACGGAGTTATTAAACTATTTTGTCATTAATTATTTGTGAGGGTATCTATGGAACTGATTCCAATATTATCGACAATAATTCTTGTAGCTACAATAAGCACTTTTGTACTTGCTATCGGGGCTTACATACTATACAAGATACAGGAAGGCAAAGCAGACAGGATTGTTAGAAAAGGAATGGAAACCGAGCAAGCTGAAGTAATGGAACCGGCTGATCTCGGCGGAAGAAAATTAGTACTTGAAACACCGGTTACTAAGAAAACGGTTGTTCATAATCGTTATAGACCTGTACAACCGGTAACGGATCTCTATCAGAGAACCGGAAGAGTTTCAAGTAGAGAAAAACCGGGTTTGAGGAAAAAATCAACAGAGCCGAAATTTATGAAGTTTACTTCGCAGGGTTATGTTACTACTGACGAAGACCAAAACAGCGGAACGATAAGGTGGCGGTAAATTCCCGGAATCCCAAAGGGATAAATCAGGGGCTGGTAATTATCGCCGGTCTGATTATTATTTTTGCTTCGATACTTGTTTATCTTCTTGTACTAAGGAGTGTTTACGGTAGGTATTCTGTTGATGAACTCAAACCAACCGTAAAATCGATCGAGAAATTTTTATTAGGCAGCGAACCCCGCGTAGCAATCCTTTATTCGTCATTTACTAAGAATATGATGCCCGATCAAAGCACCTGGGTTGAAGATAACATTGTTACATGGAAGAAGTTCTTAAAATATCAGAATCAAAAGTACGTTATCTTGTCTGACGAAGACCTTGAAACCGGGAAACATTTTGATTATGACCTGCTTGTGCTGCCCGGCGCTAAATCTCTTAGCGACAGGGAAATCATACAAATAAAAAAATTCCTCGACCGGGGCGGAAGCATTTTTGCTACAAGTGGAATTGCCTCTTTTTCAGATGACGGAAAATGGCGCGGCTGGGATTTCTTTTCAGAAGTATTCGGGGTTAAATTTTCGAAAGAAATCGGGGACGATGATTTTACTAAAATTCATACTTTACGCGGCGGATTGCCTATTACTGCAAATGTACCTGCCGGCTATCCTTTGCGAGTAGCTACATGGGATAAACCGATTGCAGTCGAAGTTCTTGACCCGAGAACTACACAGGTTAGTTTCTGGTATAATTACCGGCTCGAAGAAGGATTGGTAAGAGAGGGTATAAAAGAAAGCTCCGGAATGATATACGGAACTTACGGAAAAGGCAGGTTTGTTTGGATGGGTTTCGAAATCAACTCGGTGATCGGTATTCATGAAGATTATGTCTATTTCGATCGCTTATTTCACAACTGCATAAAGTGGTTGATGAAAGAACCTATAGCTTTTGTGAAGGACTGGCCTTCGGGTTATAGCGCGGCTGCAATAATAAGTCCCTCAATTTCAGATAATGCACAAAATATCAGGAATTTATTCCCTATACTTACTTCGGAAAAAATCAAAGCAACGTTTTTTATCCAACCTGACTTTGCAGCTAATCATACTGATCTTGTTAAATATATTTCAAAATTCGGTGAGATCTCTTCGCTTGTTGATATTGGCTATTTATCATCGGTAAACGATACGGTGAACAGGTTAAACAATTACGACGTTCAACTGAAAAAGCTTTCAGACGCCAGGCAAATTTTAGAAAAAATCACACAAAAAACTGTTACGGGTTTTTTGCCTTACTACGGATTGTTTGATGATAACACAATAAGGGCTGCTATAAATGCCGGCTATAATTATTTTTTAACCGATTCGCTGACAGACAGAACGGTTCCGAGAACAATAATAAGAGGTGAAGACAGAATACTATCGATTACAAAATCATCCCGTGACGATTATGAAGTAATCAGGGATTTCGGACTTACTCAAAATGATTTTCAGTACTACACTTATCAGGAGGATATAGACCGGGTGTTATTCGAAGGCGGGCTGTATGTATTTAAATTACATCCCGAATATCAATGTACACTCGATAATATTGGTGTAGTAAAAGATGTTGTTGAAAACCTTAGAAATAAAAAGTTTTGGATAACAACTGCAAACGAGATTGTAGATTGGTATAGAAAAAAAGATTATCTTGAATTAAGAACCGAACAGCAGGGAAATTTAAGGGTAGCGGTTACAATTTCTAACCCGGGTAATGAAATTGTTTCAAACATTGTTGTGAAGGTGGATCTAAACACAAAGGCAAAGAAAATAAATATTAAAACAGAAATTATCGGTACAAGAATACCCGCATATAGTCATGAGGATTATTCAAATCAACTTTATCTTTACGTTGATGATTTAAAACCTAATGAATCAAGAACTTATTATATAGATTATGACCAGGTACAGGGTCAACAAATAATTTTTTAGAGGTTGTGAAACGAGTTCCTTATTACCAAAGCGAGAAATTATAATTGTATGAAACGAGCATGAAAAATCAATTTACATACAAGCCAATGATTATAATGCGAGTTCCATCTGGCTTTTATTTAAAATTATAAACACATGAAAAAACTATTCTTAAATATTGTTTTAGCTCTTTTTTTTGTATCGGTTTTGTACCCACAAAATATTAGTGGTATAAAAATAGGCGTTGTTCATTCCGCTAAAACAAAGCAGATGCTCCATAAAGATGATAATCAATTTAATCCGATTCAGAACTGGGAATTGTTTTTTCTAAACAGGAAAATTCCTTATACTGTTTTTTCCGATGAAGAAATAGATGATAATGATTTTACCGATACCGATGTTTTAATATTACCTTCAGTAGAAGTTTTATCACCGGATGCAAAAGAAAATCTGCTTGATTTTGTTAATGAGGGAAAAGGGTTAATTATTTTAGGTGAGATTGGAAGTTATAATGAAGACGGAAAGAAATCAAAAGGTAATTTTATTAATGATTTATGCGGTTTCTTATACTATCAACTCGAAACGCAAGGTGAAATAGCTGAACGTCATACGATTACAGCAAATTCATTTTTAAGCAGGGGAATTCCTTTCTCTGCCGAAATAACTATAATAAACCGTTTTGCACCGTTGTATGCCAGGGTGAAAAACGATGAGCAGAAATTAGGAAAATACATCTTGAAAAATGAAAATGATAACGAGAAATCAGGAATAGTTGCAGTCAGCAAAGGTAAAGGAAGAGTTGTTTGGTTCGGTTTTTCGCTATCACAAATCTCCGCGGAAGATGATATCGTCGAGAAAATTATTTTTAATTCTATCGAATGGCTTTCCGATAAACCGTTTCTGCAGTTGGCGCCGATGTTTCGGGGGGATAAAGTACCGGTTGTAATTTCTAATTTAATCAAAGACCCCAATCAAATATCCGATGAGTTACTGAATGAACTTTATTCCGATAGCATAAAAAGCAATTTTTTCATTGAAGCTTCATCACTTCCGAATTCAGGCAATAAACTCGGCAAACTTTCTGCTACCGGAGATATAAATTTAAGTATGGATTTGTTCGATATTAATAATCGTGGGGTTGACAAGGATTCATTGTTAAAGAGTTCGTTTGAATTTTTAAGTGAGAAGAGCAGACAAAAATACTTCGGCGTTAAGATCGTAAATCTTTACGGCAATCTATCCGGCATTAATTTCTCTCCATTCCAATATTATACGGTTACCGATCAGTTGGTTTTAAATGAAAACGGGAAACAGAACAAATTACTTACAATGGCAAATAAGTTTAGTTTCTCTTTTAGAAACAGCGTTCGGGAATTAAATGAATTGAAAGTAAAAATTGAGAATGTGAGAAAAGAAAAACAAGTATTATTTCTGAGCTTGCTGAATCAAGGGAATTATACTGTGAACAGTGATTTAACTGCGCAAATAAAAATAATTGCAGACTATTTAAAGAGCACCAAAGTATTGCTCCTGTCTTATTCTGAATTAATCGACCGGCTTCTTAAAAGAGAAGATATTGCTTTAGCTATAAATAGAACTGAAGAGAAAAATCAGTTTTTGGTAACCGTTGAAAACAAATATCAGGAAAACATAAAAGATGTGGTGATTGAGCTTATTGTGCACAGCGGCAATCAAAAGCCGGAAATTATTAATACAACTCACCGGTTAACAAAAAGCGATGAACCTAACAAGTATTTGGTGACTATTCCTTACTTGCACGCAGGGATGAAAGAGATATTCAAAATAAAATTTGAAGAAAAATGAATAGAAGTTGGATTAAAATATTTTACACCTGCATTCCGGTTTTGCTGTTGTTAATGACCGGTTGTACAAATTTACCGACTGATTCGGGAACCGGCAGCAGCAATACAGATTTACAAATATTTTTTCCGAAATCCAGCGACAGCATTGGTGTGGGTGTAACTGAAATCAATTATTCAATCTCAACACCGTTCTCACTAAAATTTATGGAGTTATATGTAAACGGTAATTTTTCCGGTAACTTTCCACCAGCCGGCGGTAGTTCTCAACCTGTAATCACAATGTCTTTTGATTCGACTTTCACCGGCTCGAGCATTAGTTACTACCTAATTTATTACGATAACGACGGGACTTCATTAAAGAGTGAGGATGTACAAAATGTGAAAGTAGTAAAAACAATAAGCCCGCCAAGCGCTCCTTTCAATCTTGCAATATTAAAATTGTCCGACACTGAAATAAATCTTTCATGGAGTGATTCATCTAAAGAAGTAGTACAATATGAAATTTGGCGTAAAATAA
Organism: bacterium BMS3Abin03; assembly: GCA_002898075.1. Classification (GTDB taxonomy): domain Bacteria; phylum Bacteroidota; class Ignavibacteria; order Ignavibacteriales; family Ignavibacteriaceae; genus BMS3ABIN03. The sequence goes on along the minus strand of BDSV01000232.1, from coordinate 20,040 downwards.
ATTTTGACGGAGTATTTGAAAAGCATATTGATGTAAACGGAGATGTTTTTAATGTTAATGATGGAAACCTGATCCCGGGAAATATGTATTCTTATAAAATAAAAGGGATTAACCGGTTTGGCGAATCACAGTTTAGCGAAGAGGTAAATACATTCGGAGTCGGAAGTTCCGGCGATTTGTTCCCACCGACTAACCTTACTGCTTTTTCAGAAGGTACACAAATAGTACAATTGAATTGGATAGATAATAGTGATAACGAAAACTTCTTTAGTATCGAAAGAAGAACATTGAATGAAAACTTCACTACAATCGGGATAATTGATAAAGACCAAACATCCTTTAAAGATTCGGCAAACGGACTTATTGCCGGAGGAGAATATTACTACAGAGTTAAAGCTTTTTCAAGTACAGATTCTGCATGGTCTAATGAAGTGTTAGTTCAGACTTACTGGTATGATATTATAATTCCCAAAAACTTAAGAGCGATTTATTTGGGAGACGGTAAAGTTCTGTTAGATTGGCAGGATGATGACCCGGCGAATACTATTTTCGAAATAGAAAGAAAGGACCCCGGAAGTGATAATTTTGTAAATATTGCCGTTATCTCCGGCAACCGGAATTCCTATCTTGATGAAAATTTAATCTTATCTCAATCATATTCTTACAGAATACGTTCGGGAGATGGTGTATATTTTTCGCTCTATTCCAACAAAGTAACTGTATTTACCGGAAATTGAAATACAAAATTTCTTTTGCCGGATTAACTAAATTGCATTTGCAATTGTCATAAATTTTAATAACATATTATAAACAATAAAAGTTTGTATTGGGAACAAAATATAATAACGGAGAGATGAATAAGTCGGTGCAAAATATACTTGGGTCGATAGGAACTAATATTAGAGACCCTTTTTTTGTTTTAGATGTTAAAGGTGTGATACTTTTTGCTAACAACAAAGCAAAATCTTTTTTCAATTTACTGCAAGTTCCCGGCAAGCTGACCGATTATTTAGAAGATGAAGGTAAAGAAAAGTTTGACGACCTGCTTGAAAAATTGGTTGAACTTAATGAACCGATAAATGTTGAACATTTTGATGTTCATAAAAAATCAGGTAATAATTTTAAAGCTCAAATTATTCTGAATCTGAATGAACAGGGAAGTCATTTGTTAATTTTGTGTACCATTATTCCACAAAGTTATTCGGCGGCGTATGTTAATAAAGATAGATTCGAGGTTGGCTCAGGCGATATTGATACTGTAATTCGTAATGATAATGTAAAAAAGTTAATTGAAAAAGTTGAAACTCTCTTTCCGTTTACTTTGATCGGGAAAGAGATTGTTCACAAACTTGCAAATCAACTTCAGGAATTATTCTGGATTGAAGATAACAACGGAGTTTGCTTGCTTGCAAATAATTATTTTGCAAAATCTCTCGGCTTAAAACCTTTCCAGATGGAAGGAAAACCATTTGATGAATTTGTACCGGTTTATGTAAAAGATTTCTACCGTTCAATAGGGGAATATATCAGGCATACGCTTAACAGCGTTGTGCTCGAGGGAATGCCATTCAAAGAATTATCCGAATTAAAAAATCATGAAATAGTTAAACTCCCATTGTTTGATAATGACAAGAATTTAATGGCGATTATAGGAATTTCTCAGGAAAGTCAATACAGTAAAAGAAAAACCGAAAGCGCCGATTTCAGTAATATTCTTTACAAAATTATAAATTCTTTTCCCAAACCGGCAGCATTTATTACCACCGATGGGGTTTTTAAGCATACTAGTGATGAATTTCGTAAATTATTTACTACCAAAGCTGTTGAATTGAATGGCCTGAATTTTGAAGAAGTTTTGTCAGAAAGTTTTGCTGATGAAGTGCACAATTTTTTGAGTTCTTCTGAAAACAAAAAGGTTTTATTTTTAAATGAACACCTGGAATTTGAAGAACAAGGTAAACACGATTACCAGGTTTATTTAAACAAATATTATAATAGTGTAAATAAATCAGCCGGCTTCTCAATTGTAATCGAAAAAATTAAATTTACTGATAATCTTCAACAACTAATTAAGAGTAGAGGACGAATGTTTGAGTTTTTAATTCAAAACAATCCCGAGCCAATTTATATATACGATAAAGAGAATTTAAAATTCCTGGAAGTAAATAAAGCTGCCCTGGATTTATACGGCTATACTAAAGATGAATTTTTACAGATGGATTTAACAGACCTGTACACACCAGAAGATATTCAAACATTACTTTCTTCAACGGGTGAACAACAGCCGGAAGGGAAATACAGCAAACCTTTCAGGCAAAAAAGAAAAGACGGCTCTTCTGTATTTGTAGAGATAAGCAAGATTAGTTTTAAGTATGATGATAAAGATGCACATTTTAATATTATTAAAGATGTTACGGATAGATTGGAACTGGAAAAGAAAACCCAATTATTTAAAGTAGCTTTCGAAAATATAAATGATCTGCTTTTTATAACCGATCCCGAAGGTATAATTTCTTTTGTTAACCAGGTAGTTATAGATACCATGGGATTAACCAGGAACGAATTAGAAAATTCATCAATCGTATCGTTCGTTAAAGATGACGACAGGATTACCGTTACTACAGCAGTATTTCAATCTCATCTAAAAGAACCCACATCAATTAAAGTAGAATTAAAATCTCCGTCCGGTACGTTAATACCTGTTGAATTAACTGCCGCCCCAATCCTGGACTTTGAAGGGAATGTGGATTCCTTTACAATTATAATCAGACTGGAAAAACCGGCTGGCGAAGAAGTAAAAACTAAAGAGATTATTAAAGAAGTTATCGTTGAAAAACCTGCTGCTACTTCGGAACAGGGCTTCTTAGAATCATCTTCTCTTTCAAATGTATTTCATGAAATACTCACCCCGATGAACGTAATCCTGGGATTTGCCCAGGAGCTTACTGAGGGAATAGAAAATCTTTCACCCGAACAAAAAGAAGCAGTCGATATCATCAACCAAAACCGTTCTAAGCTGCTTAGCACGATGAATTCGATCATAGAGTATTCTGAAATACAAAAGCAAAAAGACGAATGGGATATAACGGAATTAGATGTTACGAAAGTTGTTGAGGAACTGGACAAAGATATTTATGAAATTACTGGTTCAAGAAGTATTGAATTTGCTTACGGCAAGATTTCTTCATCATTAAGATTTGAAACAGACAAGCATAAATTTGATGCGCTCCTGAATAATTTAATAAGACTTATTAGCCGCATAAGTAAAGAAGGTAAAATTTATTTCTCATCCTATCCGGTTGATGATGATAACTTTATTTTAATGATAACCGATACCTTTGCTGCCGGGTCTGAATATCTTGCAACTACTTTGCAGAAGTTATTTGTTGAAAACTATGATCCAAAAGAATTAGGTGTTTCCAAGTTAAGCGCATACATTACAGCAAACCTGGTAAAGATATTAAACGGTAAATTTGTTTCTTCCGAAAACGAACCCGGTAGATATGAATGCGGGTTTGTATTCCCGGTTAAATTCCAACCCCCTGTTAAACGGGAAGAAAAGGAAGAGCAGGTTTTACCCGAACAGGTTGATGAACCCAAACGTGAAGAGGAACCTCAAGCCGAAGTTGAAACGCATATTGAGGAAGAACCGGTGCCTTATGAAAGCAAGGAAGATGTTGCCACTCCGTCAGGTGAAGAGGAAATATCACGGGAAGAACCGAATGTTCGGGAAGATTATGAAATTGAAATTGAAGAGGAGATGGAAGTAAGCGCTGCGCCTGAAGTACCGGAAGAAGAAACCAAAGAGCAAGTAGAACCAGTTCAGCAGAGAGAGTCTGTGTTTGAAGGCGAAGTACCGCTGGATAAAATTCAGGAAGAGCAACCGGTTCCGATAGAAGAGCAGCCACCGGAAGCAGAACCGGAAAGCAAAGAATCACTTCCCCTTGAAGAAACGTCTCCCGAACCTTCATTTATTTATTCCGGTGATAAGCTGGATATCTCTAATCTCAGATGTCTCTATATCGAAGACCAGGTAGATTCTCAGATTCTGTTCAAAGTTCAGATGAAAGGACTTAAGGTTATCAAGTATGCGGTTAGTTTTGAAGAAGCTCTTCCACTTTTAGAATCCGAAAATTTTGATTTTATTGTGATGGATATAAATCTGCAGGGAGAATATAATGGATTGGATGCCTTAAAAATAATTCACAAAATGCCCGAATATCAGGATGTACCGATAATTGCGGTTACGGCTTATGTACTGCCGGGCGATAAAGAGAAGTTTATTACTGCGGGATTTAACGATTTTATCTCAAAGCCGATTTTCCGTGAAAAGATGATCGAATCACTGAAAAAGATATTTCTGCAGAAAGCATAATTCCTATATTTTTTAATAAATCCTCTTCGAATTCCGGTTTGAAGAGGATTTTTTTTTGCCCACCCGATTATATCTATTGATTAATTATACCAATCTTATTATTTTGTACCATACAAATGTATGGTATTTATTTTTCATTTAGAACGGGTAAAAAAATCCAAATTATTTATGTAACTCACCAACCGAAGGTGTATCTATGCCGAAAGAATTAACCGAAACACAAAAGAAAATTCTGGATTATCTGATTGAACGGATAAAGGGAAAGGGAATTCCGCCAACGTTAGCCGAAGTTGCCGCTCATTTCGGTTACAGGAACCGTGCAACTGTTCAGCAGCATTTAGCTGCGATTGAAAAAAAAGGATACATAAGAAAAAATCCGAAACTCGCACGCGGAATTGAACTTACGCTCGAGGATAAATTTTTTGTGCCGCGCCCGGTTTTGGGCGAAGTTGCTGCAGGTAATCCGCTTATAATTTATCCCGATGCAATCGATACGATCGAGCTGCCCACAATTGCCAGGATGCCGAAGGATTCATTTTTGTTGAGGGTAAAAGGTGACAGTTTAAAAGATGCGTACATTTTCAGCGGCGATATTGTAATTGTTAATCCGAATCTTGAGCCGCGCAACGGGCAGATTGTGGTCGCGATTTTAGATGATGCAGCAGTGGTAAAAAGATTTTATAAGAAACGAAGCCAGATTGAACTCATCTCCGAAAACCCCGAATACGAACCGATAATAATCGATAAAAAATATCCTTCATTTAAACTGGTAGGAATTGTTGTAGGCGTTTACAGGAGTATGGATGCATCCCCCTTTATCCCCATCCAAAGGAGGGGGAAATTGTAGATTTGTGGACGTAACATTTTTTGTGGCGATAAAATAATTGAGCAATTGAACCATGCTCAAATTTCACATCGGAACAGCCGGATGGCTTAAAATGATTTACCTTAATAAAATTATATTTCTTGTTAATTCTTCTTTAAGAAACTTAAACCTGTTCTCTAAATAAAATTTTCTGTCCTTCTCTTCAAGAACAGACCCGAGTGTGACTTTAAATTCCTGCTCTTTAAAATTATTTATAATCATGAGTGCTTTCTCGAGTTTTTCTTTATCTGCAGGTAAATCAACTCCGCGCATTAAAAAAAACTCAATATCAAAAGCATCGCGGATAAGTTCTCTGGATATAAGCACTTCAATTTTGTTGTTCATCATTTGCTGAAGAGTTAATCCTTTTACCATAACTTGTTTGTTGGTGAACCTTGAGAAGGCAATTTTTCTTTCCAAGCTAAAATTAAACTGTCCTTTGCGGATTTCAATTTTCAAACTTCTCGTTACGGCAGGAGCTTTTAACTCGAATAATAAAGTATTTTTTTTATTAGCAAAGTTGGCTAATTGATAATTTGCCGAGAGTGAACTTTTACATTTGGAATAAATTTTTTTGGAATCGGATTTTGCATCGAGCCAGAAATCAAGATCAGTTGAGTAACGATTAAGATTGTGGCAAAGGCGCAGCATGGTTCCGCCTCCAAAGTAGAGATAATCGAGTACTCTAATACTGTTGAAGAATTCGAGTATTTCAATTTCTAATTTTTCTGGATCCCGTAGTGCTTGCATAAGTTCTCCCAGAATGTTTTTGTCCTGCTGTTTGTTAGTTTTATATACTCATTTACTTTTTGTTTGCTGATTTTACCAAAATCAACAGCGTCGAAATCGAGGTCGTATTTTCCTATGGATGAAAGATATACAGCATCGGCAAGAGCTTTTTCGGATTCGGCAATAAAAAAGTTGTTTTCAGTTATAAAGCCCGTATAAAATACTTTCTTCACAAGAATGAATCTGAATTCAATTCCATTCACTATAAAAGTTTTTGATCTTTTTAATGCAACCGATTCTATTACGCTGCATAACTGCTGGGTATAAATGTTATAGTAGCTTAACGCGCTTGCAAGCGAAATATACGAAGGCACTTGCAAATAATTGGCTAATTAAAAGAGATCATCTTCTTTGAGGTTTTCAAATTTGTTTGGAGTTATATAAAAGTTTCTTTTAAGCCGAAGCAAAAGATTTTGCTTTACATAGCGATTAGCGGTTACTTTAGCTGATTCTTTACTAATCGAGAGTAATTCAGCAATGTCTTCAATACTTAAAATTAGTTTTTTGTTTTTATTTAATTTATTGATATTCATTTCTACTAAATATAGATAGTTAACATATATGTTAACTATCTATATTTACTTATTATAGGCAATATTTTTATGGTAAAATTCCACATCGGCACTGCGGGCTGGTCTTATAAAGATTGGGTGCCTAACTTTTATCCCAAACCGCAATCGGCAGGATTTGACTGGCTGCAGTTTTACTCACATTACTTTAACTGTGTAGAAGTGAACTCAACTTACTATGCATATATCAGTCCCAAAGTTGTGCAGGGCTGGATAAAAAAGGTTGATGATACGGATGAGTTTATCTTCCACATAAAACTTCACCAGGATTTTACACACAAACGAAAATTTGATGAGCAAAACATAAAATCGGTAAGATACAATCTCGATATTATCTCAAATGCAGAACGGCTTGGCGGACTGCTTATTCAGTTTCCGTATTCATTTGCTTTTAATAATGCTGCTGTTCAATACATTCGCGAGCTGCGGGATATTTTCTCGAATTATAATTGCTTTGTGGAAGTAAGGCATTCTTCGTGGAGAAACAAAAAAGCATTTGAGTTTTTTAAGGAAGCTAACATTACATTCTGCACAATCGATCAGCCGCAAATCGGTTACGCCATTCCATTTGAACCAATCATTACAAACGATAAAGCATACATAAGATTTCACGGAAGAAATACAGATGCCTGGAAACGTTCGATAAATAATTACGGTAAAGAGCAAACTTATGAACAGCGGAGTGAGCGGTATAAATATCTTTACTCTCCCGGTGAGCTGATTGAGATTCAACAGAAAATAAAAGCCGTGCAGGAAAAAGTAAAAGAAGTACACGTTATTATGAATAACCATCCGCAGGGAGATGCAGTTGCCAATGCGTTCGAACTGATTCATTTGCTTGAGGGAAAAGATAAAGTTGAAATGCCGGAGACGATAATTAAAGCATTCCCGAAACTTAAAGGGATATCTGCTAATTAAATTAAAAATCGGGCTGAAATAATTATTTAAGTTTGTCCTTGTGGAAAAGGACAAACGCAGATATTTTTATCCTTATAAAGAAGGATAAAAAAATACAAACTAAATTACATTAACAATCTCATTGGAGGGAAAAATGAAAATCAGCAGAATGAATCCGTTTGAAGGCAGCAGTAAAGCCGTAGCTTTCTTTGATGTGGAAACTGAAGAAGGTTTTAATATGAAAGGATTTACTTTAGTCGAAGGTGAAAACGGTTTATTTATTAGTCCGCCGCGGGAAAAAGGAAAAGATGATAAATATTACGATCGTATATACGTTCCAAAACAGTTAAAGGAACAGCTTACACAAATGGCACTATCGATGTATAACGAATCGAAAAGCCAAGCTGCCGCAGATGATACCACGCCGTTTTAATTTTAAATAGGTTTTTCTTTTTTCAAAACTTTTTCAGATAATTATTAACAAAGCAGAAGCTTAAAGGGATAGTTATATTCAAATTCAGGATTAGGATTATGTTTCGCTGTAAATTTTAATTGCTCTGATAGTCCGAATCATATCTGGTTCGGTGTAAATTTGTCTTGCATCATTACGGCAATTGATTTATAATATGTTAGGTTGTTTTAAAAATGATTAAATTTCTGTAAAAGATTAGGAGCAAGTATTATGTATTATAATTATAAAGTTGTCATTGAAGAATGTGAAGAAGGCGGCTACTATGCAGAGTGTCCCGCTATCCCGGGTTGTCACGTTGAAGGTGAAACGTATGAAGAAACAATAATCTGAATTAAAGAAAAATATTAAAGAAAGGAATTCAAAAGCTTGAAACTGAATCTGAAAGCTTTAAGTTTCTTAAAAAGGAAGAAGAACTGTACACAGTGAATGATATCAAAGAAAAGTATAATGAAAAAAGGTGATATTGTTTTACTGCCTTTTCCATTTTGTTTTTTGTTTCTTTCCTCACCATACAATTCTATCATTTGACCTTTTAAATGATGAATACACAAATTTTTAAATGAATACTATTACTCTTAAGTAGAATTTATTAAATTAACTTTTAAAACAAGAAACTATTTATTATAAGTAGAAGCATAATGATTATATCAGCAAGTCGTCGTACTGATATTCCGGCTTTTTATTCCGAATGGTTTATGAATAGAATTAGGGAAAGATACTGTACTGTTCCAAACCCTTTTAATAGTAAACAAATCTCTGTAATTGATTTATCCCCACAAAATGTGGAAGCTATTGTCTTTTGGACGAGGAATCCAAGACCATTATTAAAAAAATTATTGCAGCTTGATAGTTTAGGTTATAAATATTACTTCCAGTTTACATTAAATAATTATCCGAAAATATACGAAAAACACAATCCTTCAATAATTAGCACGATATCCACTTTTAAAGAATTGTCGAATAAAATTGGAAATGGAAAAGTTATTTGGCGTTACGATCCAATATTATTAACAAATGATCTAACGGTAGATTTCCATTTAAATAACTTTGAGAATGTTGCCGGAAAATTGAAAGGATTTACGAAGAGGGTTGTTATAAGTATTGTGGATGATTATAAAAAAACGGTTAGACGATTAACAAAATTAGATGTAAATTATAAGGAAAAGCAAGAAGAACGTACTGAGATAGAGGAGCTTTTAAAAGGAATAGTGAAAATTGCATATTCTAATAATATGGAAGTACAGAGTTGTGCGGAAGCAAAAAATTATGGATACTTAGGAATTAAACCAGGTAAATGCATCAATGATGATATATTAAGAAGTGAATTTGGAATTGATCTAACTTATAAAAAGGATAAATCGCAAAGACTTGCTTGCGGTTGTACAGTTAGCAAGGATATCGGAATGAATGACACCTGTTTAATGGGATGCGAGTACTGCTATGCGGTAATTAGTCATGAGAAAGCAGTAAATAATAAAAAGAAACACGATCCAAAATTTTCTTCTTTAATTAAACATAAAATGCCGGAAGAAACGTTAAAAAAAATTCAAGCATGTAAACAGCAGATGAATTTTACAGAACAACAAATAGCTTTCAGAGTTCATTCAGTTAAAAACCGATCTTTAGTTCAATTCTAATCATCAATTCAAAGAAAGTCCCTTCCCTTTGGGAAGGGATTTAGGGATGGGCTTATGCGTACAATCTTCCATCTTGATTTAGATGCATTCTTCGTTTCAGTTGAGCGGATACTCGATCCTTCGCTGAAAGGTAAGCCGGTTATTGTCGGCGGAGATCCGAAATACGGACGGGGAGTAGTGGCTGCCTGCTCATACGAAGCAAGAGCGTACGGACTCCATTCCGCTATGCCGATACGTACAGCATACCGTCTTTGTCCGCATGGAATTTATGTTAACGGCAGTCATAAAGAATACTCGCGTTTTTCGAAAGCGGTAAAAAACATTCTATCGCAATATGCACCTGTAATTGAGCGGGCATCTATAGATGAGTTTTACATGGACTTTACCGGCTGCCGGAATGTTTACGGTTCACTGTTTGGTTTTGCATCTTTTCTGCAAAAAGAAATATGGGAGAAACTTTCGCTTCCTTGCTCAATAGGAATTGGCAGCAACAAAACCGTTGCAAAAATCGGCTCCGATTGTATGAAACCACGAGGCATAACTTACATTCTGCCTGGAATGGAAAAGGAATTCCTTGCGCCTATGCCCGTTGAATCAATCCCCGGTGTTGGTAAAGTAACTCTGAAAGACTTACACTCGAAAGGGATTTATAAGATTGCTGATATAACTAAACTACCGCAGGATTACTTTGCCGCAGCTTATGGTAAATACGGAATTGATCTTTACAGAAAAGCAAACGGCGGCGGAAGCGAATATTTATCGGTTGAAAGGGAACAGAAAAGCATCTCGCACGAAAGAACATTTAAAGATGTAACAAGTAAAACTTATTTAAAACAGAAGCTGTTCAAATTAACGGGAAAAGTCTGCCAGGAATTAAGGGATAACGGCTGGCAGGCATCGACTGTAACTATTAAATTGCGTTATTCCGATTTTCAAACTCTCACCCGCTCAAAAACAATTAAACCAACCGATGACGATAGAATTGTATTTGATATTGCATGGGATATGTTATTGAAAGCGCACACAAGAAGAGTAGCAGTTAGATTGATAGGCATCAGGTTGAGCCAGTTTAAAGAATATTCAAAACAGGAAGAGTTATTTGAATGGGAAGAAATTAAAAGAAAAAAGATGTTACGTGCAATTACAAGATTACGTGATCGATATGGATATGATATTATCAATGTAGGGAAGGGTCTGTGACCCTTCCGATTAAAATGGAAAACAAAATATAAGGGAAATAAAATATGAGTAAACAATTGCCGGTCAGAAAAAGAATCAGGTTAAAAGATTACGATTATTCGAAACCAGGATATTATTTTGTTACATTAAAAGTAAGAAAATATATTAAGGATTTATGCAGGATTGATAAAGGTAGCGTTAAATTGAGCGAATTAGGAAAAATAGTTGATATGGTGTGGAATGATTTACAAAAACATTATTCAAATTGCGAATTGGATGAATACGTAATAATGCCAGACCATTTCCATGGAATCATCCAAATAATTGATTGTAGGGAATGGTCTGTGACCCTTCCTAAAGAAGAAAAAACCAACAAGATAAACCATGGATTACCAGAAATAATCCGTGGGTTTAAAACATTTTCATCAAAAAAGATAAACGAAAAAATTAAGCCCATACCAAAATTCAGGTGGCAGAAATCATATCACGATAGGATAATTCGAAATGAACGTGAATTAAAAAATGTGAGGAAATATATTATCAATAATCCCGTTAATTGGGAAAACGAAAAACACAATACATAAACCGCATATTTATAATTTGTTTGTTATGGGAATTGAACTGATTTGATTTGTTGTTGGGTAATTGTGCCGTTTACAGCGGAACGGTCACAGACCGTTCCCCACATAATATTACCCAGGAGGCCATTTCATTTGTCTGCCGCCCAATAAATGCATGTGCAAATGATAAACATCCTGTCCGCCGTTCCTTCCGCAATTAAAAACCAACCTGAATCCGTCTTCAGTAATCCCCATTTCTTTTGCTAATTTATTTGCAGCGTCAAACAATTCACCCAATAACTCAGCATGTTCTTTGCCGTTAATATCTGATACTTTCGGAATTTCAATTTTGGGAATAATCAAAATATGTACGGGTGCCTGCGGATTAATATCCTTAAAAGCAAGCACATTGTCTGTTTCATAAACAATGTCTGCGGGAATTTCTTTATTAATTATTTTGGAGAAAATTGTGCTCATAATTACTCTCCTTTTTCTATTCCGTATTTTTTCATTTTGTTGTAAAGATGACTTCGCTGAATTTCCAGTATCCCGGCTGTTTTGCTTATGTTCCAATTGTTTGCTTTAAGCTGTTTAAGTATAAAAGCGCGTTCGGCTTTTTCCTTAAATTCCTGGAACGAATTACTTCCCCCGATTATATCATCGAGGTTTGCCTGGCTCGGAGCAAATAAAATTTCTATATCGCTGCGGGTAATTTCTTTTTTATCTATTATGATTATAATTCGTTCAACTATATTTCTAAGCTCCCGCACATTTCCGCTCCAATGAAGACTTTGCAGCATTTTTATAGCATCATCAGTAAAACTGACCGGTGCCTTTTTATGTTTTTTAATTATTTCATTTGCAAAGTGTTCTATTAAGATAGGAATATCTTCAAGACGTTCTCTCAGCGGCGGGATGTGAATTGGAATAACATTTAATCTATGAAATAAATCTTCACGAAAATTCCCTTTTTCTATTTCTTCCTGCAGATTCTTATTTGTTGCTGCAATAATTCTCACATCAACATTAATCTTCTTTCCGCCTCCGACACGTTCTATTTTACCGTCTTCAATTGCGCGGAGGACTTTTGCCTGTGCCTGAAGACTCATATCACCAATCTCATCCAAAAATATTGTGCCTTTATTGGCAAGTTCAAACTTACCTATGCGCTGCTGAACCGCACCTGTAAATGAACCCTTTTCATGCCCGAACAATTCCGACTCTATTAATTCATTGGGAATAGCCGCACAATTAACCTCTATAAAAGGTTTGTCTTTTCTTAAGCTGTTGTTATGAATTGCTCTTGCTACCAATTCTTTTCCGGTTCCATTATCACCGGTTATTAAAACCCGCGTATTGAGCGGAGCAACTTTTTCTATCATTTGGAGAATATCTTTAATAGCTTTACTGTTGCCTAAAATCTCGCTTTCACCTTCAAGTGTTTTCTTTATCTCTTTATTCTCAGTTAATAAGTTGGCTTTTTCTACTGCATTACGTACGCTAATTAAAAGCTTATCTCTGTCAATCGGTTTCTCTATAAAGTCGAATGCACCGAGCCGGGTTGCTTTAATCGCGTTTTCTACGCTGCCGTGAGCGGATATAATTATAACCGATAATTCGGGATTGGTTTCCTTTACTTTTTTCAAAACTTCAAAACCGCTCATCTCAGGCATTTGTATGTCGAGTAAAAGTGCGGAAAATTTTCCTTCGCTCATTTTTTTCATACCTGCCAATGCATCGGTGGAATACGCAACATTATAACCCTCTAAATCGAGGATCATTTTAATGCTTTCGCAGATTTGTATTTCATCGTCTATTATGAGTATGGATTTCATAAAATAATAATTATATAACTTAATGATCTTATTAGCATCACTTGAGATGGAAGAATTTTTTTATCTTCTTGCAAAAGCTTTCCGAAAAGATCTCCGTAACGGTTTACATCTAAATCGCGGTAATCTACTTTTGATTGAACTTTAAAACTCTCTTCAAATGATTCCACAAAATAACCAATTAGATTAGACAAATCAAAAATGTTCTCGGAGTAACCGATAAATGCATTTCCGAAAAAATGAGCAAGCTTGTCCCTGTCGCCGTAAACAGTATTCGGTGTATCGAAGAACAGTCTTGTGGGCAGATTTTTATTTTTAAGATTGTAAGTTGAATCATCTGCAGAAATTAATGGAAAGTAAACAATACTTTTAATTAATGGTAATATAATAGGAACTTCATTATATGGAATGGTCGTAAAAGTTAATGCTAACAATGCCTCTGAATAATCATTTTCAGTGAAGGCAACTGCTCTTAAGTAAATTGAATCAACCAGGGCGAGATCGGAATTAGTTGTTTTCAACTGGAGAAAATTGTCAGAAGCAATAAAATCAGATAAGTAGTTTACTGCTTTAGATAGTTTACTTTGCTGGGGTAAAATGTTTGATGAGATAATGATTATAACAAAGGTAACAAGTTTTAATTTCATTTTTCATAAACTACTTTGCCGGTTTGAAGAATGATATTCCTGAATCCTTTATCGACTTCTTTTATAAAAAATATGTCAATAGTGTGCAGCCCTGCCATGTTATTTAACTTTTCTTTAAGGATTCTTTTTTCCCGGAATTCGATTTTTTTCCGTGTCAATCGCTAAATCATAATCTGAATTATAATTATAGCTCCCTTTCCCGCGCGAGCCAAATAAAATTATCTTTTTAGGACGGAGAGCTTCGACAATAACTTTTATTAATCTATTTAGAATGTTGTCTCTCATCTGTAATGTCTATTTATCTTTGTCATTAAAAGTGAACTGTATAATTCTGATTTTTTTATTGCCGGAGTAATATTATATGCCCGCTGGTAATCCTCCTATAGTTCGTCATACATTTAAATTGGATATGCTTCCAATCCGGCTTTCATTGCTCCTTCAACTGTTCCGTCAACAAATTCTTCTCCGGGAAAAAACCACTCGTCAGGATCATAGCGTTCGCTGCTCCATTTAAAAATAGCAAATTCCCAGTCATCCATATCTCCCGTATAAGTGAGCCGGGCAACAGGAGAAATATTTCTAAATTCTTTTCTTTGCAGATAAAGAAATTTTCCTTTGTATTCTGCGTAGTACGCTACTTGATTCTCATAGCCGCTAAAGGTTTTTTTATTGAACTCGTTAATTATTTTTTCAACCTCTTGCCGAATTTCTTTCGGTATAGTTATTTTCGCCATTTTATCTCCCGAAATATAATTGGAATTTTAGTTATTCATAATTGTTAAATACTATTGGGCAAACCGAATAATTTTCGATAGCTACGAAAAGTCTGGAAGTAAAGTCATCTACATATAAATACGGATACGAAATAACCCGAATCTGAAGTTCTGATTTTCCAGGAGTTTGCTGAGTTTTTCAATTATTTCAAGATTGAGTTCTGTTTTGTAATTATTATCCGTTTGATTATTACGGGCTTAAATTTACTAAATTTTTTAATTCGCTATTGGATAATTCGCCAATCCATTTTTCACCTGTAGAAACGGTAAGTTTGACTAATTCTTTTTTGATTTTCAGCATCTCTTCAATTTTTTCTTCAAAAGTTCCTTTGGTTAACAGGCGGTAAACCATTACATTTTCCTTCTGCCCGATGCGGTAAGCTCTGTCTGTTGCCTGTGCTTCTACAGCCGGATTCCACCATAAATCGTAATGGATTACATTTCTTGCTGCGGTAAGGTTCAAACCCGTTCCGCCGGCTTTTAACGAAAGTATAAACGTTTTAATATTTCTTTGATCCTGAAAATCGTTTACCATTTGATCCCGCTTTTTTCTGCTTGTTCCTCCATGCAAAAATAATGGTTTTGTACTAAAATGTTCTTGTATTAACTGAGCTAATAATTCACCCATTACTTTATATTGAGTGAATATCAAGGTTTTCTCATTGTTATCGTAAATGTTTTCAAGGATGTTAAACAGAAGCATCGATTTCCCCGAAAGTTCAACTTTAAGTTTTCCTTTTTTCAAAAATTGATATGGATGATTGCATATCTGTTTTAACGCGGTTATTAATTTTAATACCAATCCCTTTCTCGTAATACCTTCGCTCGATTCAATTCTTTTCATAATATTGTTTACTACATTCTGATAAATAGCTGCTTGCTCTTTTGTGAGTGAACAGTATTGATTATTTTCAATTTTTTTTGGAAGGTCTTTTATTATTTTTTTATCCGATTTTAATCTTCTTAAAATAAAAGGTTGGGTAATTTTACGAAAAATATCAGCTTTTTCTTTATCTCTATCAATTTGTATCGGTCGGGCAAATTCTTTTGTGAATTTTTTTAATGAACCCAGATAACCTTTATTAGTATAATCCAGGATGCTCCAGTATTCCGAAAGACGGTTTTCAACGGGTGTTCCGCTCATCGCAATCTTTACATCCGATTTGAGTTTTTTTATGGCTTTGGTTTGATTAGTCCCCGGGTTTTTTATGTTCTGTGCTTCATCAATTACAATGCTGTGCCATTTAGTTTCTTGGAATTTTTCTGTTTCGCTTCTTACTATTCCATAAGTTGTTATTATTAAGTCGCTCTTTGAAACATCTAACTTTCTTTTTTGCCCGTGATATATGTGCGGTTTCAAATCGGGAGTAAATTTTTCAATTTCTTTTTGCCAGTTAGTTAATAGAGTGGTAGGAACTATAATCAATGCTTTTTTCTTTTTAAGAAAACCTTCTTGTTTGAACTTTAACAAAACAGTTAACACTTGAAGGGTTTTACCCAAGCCCATATCGTCGGCTATCAAACATCCGAAACCTAATTTTGCATTTTTATACATCCATTGATAACCGTTTAATTGATAAGGACGAAGCACCGCATAAAGATTTTCGGGCAGATTGATTTTTTTGATTTTGATTAATGATTCTATTAACCTTTTTACTTCCGGACTCAAACCTATCTTTGCGTTGTCATATTTTTCTGTAAGAGATGTTTTTAATAACTCGTTAGCGCTTAATTTAGGCGGGTCCTGCAGGTTCTTAAATAGATGATCGATCTCGGCATCATCAATTAACACAAATTGTTCTTTTATTTTTACTATGCCCGAAAGCCCTGCTACTAATTTTCTGAATTCATCCGCGCTGATCAATTCTTTACCCACAGCAATTTGCCATTGAAACGAAAGCATTTTTTGCAAGTCGAGGAATGAACCTAATTTTTGCGAACCATTTGCATTAAGACGTAATGATAATTTTGGCTTTACAAGGTTTTGCAATGCTTTAGGTAATAATATCTTTATCCCGAACAGCTTAATTGCAGGTAATATCTTTAATAAAATATTGCGGAACTGAACCGATTTAAAAATAAGTTTTTTCCTGCCGTTTGTATTAATAACTTCTGTTAACTCGTTAAAATGTTCCGATAGAAGTGTTATATCTTTTAATACCTCGTATTTTACCTTTTCATATTTTTTCTGTGAAATAAATTTTTCGAGAGGGATGGGTTCTTTTAATGATTCTTCTTTATCTTCCACCATTACTTCAACGGCAAAGTCGTTATTTTTCTCTTCAACCTTTATTAAGGGAATGTAGTTTTTATGCGTAACATAAAACTTGTTTAGCCACAACTGGATAGTATTTGGTATTTCTTTCTCGCTGAAATCATCAAAAACCACCGGCTGACAGTTGAAAAACAAATCGAGTATTTTTTCACTATTATATGCGTATAAATTTCGCCTTATTAATCTTGTGGATAATGAAAATTTATTCAACAATTCTTCTATAAAGAGATCGCATAAAGTAAGAATTTGTTCGTCGGGGTTTTGATATTTTACCGTTTTTGTTTTACGTGTAGCGGGTTTATAATTAAAGTATAAAATGTCCGGTGGAGTAATAGATACAAGCTGTTTTAAAACAGTTTTAACTTCTTCATCGATGGATGCAGGAATCCATCGGATTTTATATCGATTCTTCCCAACATTTAATAGCTGCGGAATGAAAGCACTTTTTTCTAAAATTTTCAGAGTGAAATGGTAAATATTATATAGGGCAATGATATAATCGCTGTAATTTTTTATGTTTTTAAGTTCGATCTCATTTAAAATGTGAATCAAAAACTCCATATCAATGCTTTGATCCGGCTTTATATTTTCTCCATTAGAAAACAATGAAATATGCAGCGCTTTAAACTTTTCATTCAATTCAATGCTTATCTTTTCAATTTCTTCAAAACCTGTTAACATATCCAAGTTTTTATCTTTCGAAACGGAATCAGGTTGTTCCCCGGTATTAATCTCCTGCCGGATGACAGTAGTAGGCAGGTAAGCTGTTGTTAATCTTGAAATTTTTTTGTACGCATTATCCAGAATAGATTTAAAATCTTTTTCGTAAAAAAGAGGATTGGAATTTAATAGCCCTAATAAGTTTTCTTTTATATTTTCTATTATAGAAAGATCAATACTGTCGGAAGTCTTTTTATCGCATTTAAAATTTGGATTGATAGAGTTTTTACCAATAACTAAGTCATCAATTGTTTTTATGTTTTCTTTAGCATTCGAATCAAGAGTCAGGTTTTTATTTTTCAATGCTTCAATAATGTCAAAATCATGCAATTGAAAAACGAGAAACGGATTTTTATCTATTTCATTCGCAAGGATATAAATAACCGATGCCAGGTGTTTACAAGGGACAGCCCAATCAGGGCAGGAACAATGCATATCAAAATCGTTCCATGATGAAGGGAATATTTTTATCCCGTTATCGAGTGCAATATCGTTTAAAGCGGAAGGCAATTCTCTGTTAAGAAGTTTGGTAACATATAAAGTGTTTTCGGTAATTTTTTCTATCAACAGTTCCTTTTCTTTAACAGTAAAGGGCGGAATGGCTATAGCTATTTTATAAGGGCTGCGTCTTCTGCCCTGAACCCTGGCATTAATTCGATTTTTGTCAATAGTTATTTCTCTAACGGCACCTCTGGTTGCATAAGCTCTACCCCGCGGCAGTCTGTTCTCCCAGTCGATATTTGTAAGAGCATTTAGCCAGTTGTTTCCCCACCAGGTTTGTCCATATTTTGCCATCTTTTAAATTTTACTACTTATTGAAAATGTAAATTATCTTTGTAAAAATATTACTTTTTAATGAAATTAATTAATGTTTTTAATTGGGTCTCGTCCGTTATTGTTGTGTTTAAAAGATTTTTTTTCAATGATAAATATTGAAAGCAACCTTTTCGTGATGGATATTCAGTTACTCTTCTTTCGCTAATATTAGTGGATTCATTTTTTAAAGGAATAAATACAATAAACAAAAATTTGAGAAAATAATACTTTGATATTGGCTGTTTTCCAAGATAACATTTACTGATTTATGGCTAAAATCCAAGGTAAAACCGGTTCGATGTTGGCTATTTTCAAAGGTAAAATGAAATAATGCGGACAAGAGAATTGTTATTCAACTTCAAAATCATTTTCCAGAAGTTCTTCCCTTACATATTCTTCATATTTTTTATCTCTGAACTCGAACCATCTTTCCCGGTAGTCGGATTCATCAATTTCAGCTTTAAAATTTGCAAAGGGACTTCTCCTGTTTAGAATCTTGAATAAATTTTCTTTCATCATCGACTTCATCAACGAAGTCTTCCATAATTTGATATGCTTCATTGGAGCTCATCTTTGTTAAAACAACATAGTCTGTCCATTCTTTCTCTATTTTTTCAATCTCTTTTTCCCAGAATTCCGGTTCTCCATACATTTCGTCCCAGTTTAAAATTGATTCCGTCTCTAAAGTTTCCCGGTTAATGTAAACAGACATACCTGTCTGTAAGTCTTCTGCAATATCTTTTATTTTTTCTTTTGTGATTTTCATTGTTGTTCTAAACTTATTTGTAAATAAGGTAGCATTTATTTGCGAAGACTTCTACTCCGTCGAGTATTTTGCAGTAGCTTGCTTTACTTTAAAGATTTTGTTAATCGTAAATTCAAGTTTAGCTTAAAACTATTTATTATATACTGGATCAAAGATAGCTGTTAATATTTTTTCTAAGACCTGTGCTTTGCTATTATTTTTAGGAGAAGATTTACCTAATGAAATGACTATTAAATTAGGCGCAAAATTTTTAATTAATTTTTTTTTACACTTTTTCGTATAACATATTTTCTTTTTTATATTCATAATGTTTTTAGCCAATGTTCCATTAGTATTATGAGCATTTAACTGTATTTGTAACCTTTCCCTTAGTGAATGTTTAGTTTTTTTCCCTTGTCCAGCAACTCCTATGTAAACAGGATTATACCTTCTATTAAGGAAAATATAAACTCCTGTTTTTTTATCAACACAATTTAGATCCGTTAAATTATTATCACCTTCAATATTAATAATTCCATTCACTTGAAAACTATCCATATTGAAATTGTCATTCGTATTTTCATCATTATATAAAGCATTGATTACGTTTTGACATAGTATATGTAAATTATTGTATTTTTCAATTGTTCCTTGTTGCGTATTAATATTTATTCTTAGCATTTTTTCTTTCCTTAAGTTGTACCTGAATTTTTATATATATTTAGTGTATAATAAAATTCCACTTCACTTTCAATCTTTTCTATCTTTACGTCTGTATAACCCCAGTACTAAACTTCGGTATTTCGGGATTGTTGTTTGCGGCTTCAATTGCCATTGAAACATATTTGCGTGTTTCCGCGGGATCGATTATTTCATCGACCCACAATCT
>BDSV01000231.1 GCA_002898075.1 bacterium BMS3Abin03 | reverse complement strand
GAGTAAAATGGATACGCAAGCTAAGACAGTCTAAAAAACAAGCGCGGTGAGAGTAGTGATATGAGGCGGATTACATTAAATAAATATAGTAGAAAATTGGAAAGATGCTGCTTTGAAATACCCGCCGCTTTTTAGCCGCACCGTTATTTATTTTAAAAGTTTATCTGTAAAATAGCATATAACCCGCCGTTCATGGCTGACGCGAGCACACGTCTGTTTTTTCAATTTGCAAGTTTTTTAAGCATGCCTGCGCAGCTTAACCGCAGGCCGTTAGGCACTCAAAATATAGGAGTCACAATATGAGACAAATATTTACTTTTTTAGTTATCTCAATTTTATTATCATCTTGTATATCATACCACATTTCTGAGAGTAATATTTTCAACCCTAGAAAAGTTTCAAAATTGAATGAAGATGTCATTATTGAAAATGTGGAGTTTAAAACTTCTGATGACATTAAAATAAGTGGTCGATTTGCCAAAGTAAAAAATGCAAAAGGAACCATCCTTTATTTTGGCGGCAATGGATTTAGTCTTTGGAATCGCTCGACAAATGATGTAATTAACTTTTTTACAAATCTCCAAATGAATCTTATGTTAATTGATTACCGTGGTTATGGATTAAGCGAAGGGAGTCCAACAATTCAAGGAATTTATAAAGATAGCGAGGCTGCTTATAAATATCTTTGCTCGCGTGACGATGTCAATTCAAAAAAAATCATTTTATATGGTCACTCGCTCGGTGCATTTGTAGCAACTAATTTAGCAAAAGAATATACATTTGCCGGTTTAGTTTTAGAAGGAGCGATATCGAATGCGACAGAAATGAAGGATGCAGCGCTTCAGGCAAAAGCTCCCTGGTACATTCGTTGGCTAGTAACTGTTGATGCCGATTCATCAGTTTTAGCTCTTAATAATCTTGAGCAAGTTAAAGAAATCAAAATTCCGTTGCTTGTTATTACTGGGGAAAAAGATGACTTAGCACCTCCGGTAATGGGAGAGGAAATTGTAATTAATGCAAAAAGTAAAAACAAAAAATTTGTAATAATAAAAAATGGTGAACATAAAAATTTATATTTCAGCAATTATGATGGAAGACGTTCGAAGTATCATGACGTACTCTTAAAATTTTTAGAGTCCGTTTTGTAAAAAATTAAATATGTAGCAAGTGCGTGCCTAACGTTATAAAGGATTCATCTCGAAGCCCCGATAAAAAGAATCGGGGTAAACTCTTTCGGGAACAATCCAGTGTTTCCCAAATGGATCACTTCGTGAGAGCCAAGCCACGCCTGGGTCATTTGAATAACTAACTTCGAACAATGAATGTTGAATGATGATGTTTTTAATCATCTCTTGCCGTTTCGCTTCAGCGAACGGTCTGATAATACTTTGCGCATATTGAAAGGGCTTTAGCTGCAATGCGGCTAAAGCCGTTTTTGGTTTCGTGCTAATTCTAATCCGTCAGCTAAAGCAGACGGGAAGCGATAACTTTTTTGATATAGAACATCGATTAACGATTTTTGATTTTTGAAGTTTTACAAATAAATAAATCTAATTATTAGAGAGATAGCGACACCAAAGGTGTCGAACGTTAATAGCAAATAGAAACCATAACCTGTTCATAGCAACCACAACGTGGTTGAAAGCATTTGTTAACAAAAGTATTTCTCTTCGATACCTTCGGCATCGTTTTATTCTATTGGCTTGTCATCCTTTTGCAAACATTTTACTGTTTTGCAGTCATTTCCCATCCATCTCTTGCGGAACTATTTATTCTTCTTTTTTTTCTTTACCCACCAATAAAGAGTAAAAATCCTTTAAACCGTTAAAACGGTTAAACAATTATTGTTTTTTTTATTCATATTCCTACGTTTAAATTGTGGGCTGCTTTAAATTCATAATTTTCACATACACTCTTCAGCTATGGGTAAAAGAAAAACGTTAGTCCCGGAGGGACGGTCTATTTGTAACACAGTACGGAAGTGCTGTGAACAAACAAAACCAGAAAACCCGAAGTCCCATCGGGACGACCTGCAAAAGAGAATATTTAGGGTTTCCTCAGAAAATCTAAATTATTCTATTTTTGTTTGATTCTAGTGATATATGAAAATAATAACTATGAAAGCGTCAAGCAGCAGTAAAGTTTTGTATGGAATTTGCGCAATATTGCAAAAAAGGATTTCACATATACAAAGTTATTTCATAATATCGCTTATAACCTTGCATTTTATAAAATAAAATTTACACCTATGTTGTTTTATTACAATCACTTATAAAGATTTGAGGAAACCCTACTTAGTTTTATATTCCGGCACCTTCACCTTCTGCAAAATAATTAAGCCGCTGACAAAGAACAGTCCGAGAGCTAGGACGGCTATTCTTCCGCTGAATAAATCTGAAATAATTCCATACACCAAAGGACCGACTACTGCGGATGATTTACCGAATAATCCATCGTAAAAGCCGAAGAACTCGGCTTCCCTTTCCTTCGGTGTAAGCAGCGCCATTAAGCTTCTGCTGCATGATTGCGAAGAACCGATCGACAGCCCCGCTAATAAACCTACAATATAAAACTCTGTTATGTTCGAAACCAGGAAGGCGCCTATTACTACAAATATCCAGATAACAAGAGTGATAGATATTGTTTTCTTAGGTCCGATATGATCCGAAATTATCCCGAATATAAATGAACCGAGTACGGCAGTGCTTTGTACAATAATAAAAAAGTAAATTATCTGCTCATCGGACATCTGCAGCATATTTGCGGCAAATATAGATGCGAAAACAATAACTGTTAAGATTGCATCGTTATATAAAAAAAACGCCAATAAAAAACGTGATACGGAGGGATATTGTCGCGTGATAAAAAGAGATTTCAGAGTCGAGTAACTTCTCTTTATCCCGGTTTTAATCATTTGAGTTTTTATAGGATTTTCCACCCTCGGCTCTTTAATAAATAAAAACAAAGGGATTGAAAAAAACAGGAAGAACGCACCCGATATAACGAATGATAATCTTATGAAAAACAGATAAGAGTCGGAGGTTTTAACAGGCAGTATAAGCATAACAATCAGAAGCACGACTAATGCACCCAAATATCCCATAGCATATCCGTACCCGGAAACTCTTCCTAAATTCTTTTTCTCGGTAAGATTGGGAAGAAAAGCATCGTAAAAAACTAACCCTGATTCGAAACCGATATTTGCAAGAATGAAAAGAACTAATCCCAGAAACACTAATCCCTCTGTAACGAAGAACATCAACATCGAGCAGATAACCGAGAGCAAGGTGAAGAATAAAAGAAACTTTTTTCTATATCCTGAAAAGTCTGCAATGGCACCTAATGTAGGGCTTAACAACGCAGATAAAATCATAGAGATGCTTACGGCTAAACCCCAGAGCCATTGCTTACCGCCCGCTACGTAATTAGTAAAATATTTCGAAAAGATAACGGTTACAATGATAACCGAGAATGAAGTGTTGGCAAAGTCGAAAAGTGTCCAGATAAAAATTCTGCTTTTACTTTTCATCTGTTTATAATTTCTCTTTTTTGGTCAGATGGAACTCGCATTATAATCATTTCTTTGTGTGTAAATCATTTTTCATGCTCGTTTCATCAACTACTTTTATCCGGATGTTTAGTAATCGATTCCTCGATCAGTCCCCTTCCCGTTTTATTCAGCTTGCCGGATTTTTTTGTTTCGCTTAAAATAGCATCGAGAATACCATTAATAAATTTACCGCTGCCCGCAGTGCTGTAATTCTTTGCAATTTCAATAACTTCATTTATAGAAACTTTCGGCGGTATATCGGGAAAATAAAGCAGCTCGCAAATTCCCATCCTCAATAAAATTTTATCAATCAATGCTATCCTGTTCATCTCCCAATTTGCAACTCTAACTTTTATCATCCCGTCAAATTCATCAACATGTTCCAGCACCCGGTTTATCAACTCGTTTGCAAATTCTCTATCCGAATTGTTATGAAGGTCTGCAAGTATTTCGTTAATTAATAATTGCAACGAATCTTTATTCATTTCAAAAGCAAACAATACCTGAAGTACTCTTTCTCTTACCAGTCTGCGTTTAAATTTCTGTTTTCTTTTTGTCATTTTTTTTATCGAAAGTTTAATAAAATTATTCGTTTTAAAGTTCTCAAGCTAATCGCTTAATTTTATTTATTGATAAAAAACCGTTGAAACAGTTAAATTATCAAGTTGGTTATTAGCAGCCCACTATTTAGGAGATCGTGTAATAATTAGAAAACTCACCCCCGAAATAAATTCGGGGCAAGCTCTAAACCTTTCTCATAAAAAGAAAGGACTATTTTAACTCCAATTAAGCCCCTTCCCTTCTCAATGGAAAGGGTTTGGGGATGAGTTTCATTTTTTTAATGTTATTTTCACTCAACCTAACGAGTAGTGGGTTACTGCAATAAAAACGTACTTTCCAATCGTTTTAACGCTTTATAAAAACTACCGGTCAACATGAGCAAAGTTAAACCAGAATTATCACAAAGCAAAACTCCAAAAAACAATAAGCGCCACACTTTCGCGTATTTCCCTGTATAGCTTAGTTTTGTAATCGAGCTTCAAGTTGGATGCGGCAAGCTTAATATGAATATTACTAAATTTACTTATCTCCATAACTCTTACAAGGTGGTACGCATCCGAGATAATAATAACCTGTGAGATACCCGGTACATCGATGAGATTATTTTTAACATACCGGATTTGCCCGGTAGTAGAAGTTGTATTTGTTTCAATGTGAATTTTATTAGTATCGATACCCGACTTTTTTGCGTAATTGTATGCTACGGCTGCCTCGGTTAGCTCACCCGGTGCATTCGAACCGGTCAATAGTATCGAACCGATAAATCCTTTTTTGTAAAGGTCTATCGCTTTATCTACACGGGCTGCAAGACTTGGACTCGGTTTGTTATTAGACCATACTGCGGCACCGAGCACTACACCCAAATTATTTTTATCCCGTGAAAGCGAGTAATAATTATTACTATACCCGCTTGTTTGTATGTACAAAAATGCAAGGCATATAAAGAAGAAAAGCATGAATATTCCGTTAAGAAAAGACCTCAGCAGAATCAACCGACCGGAAGAAAATATTTTCAACCATACATACGAGATGAAGGTAAACATAATATACTGATAAATAGTAAAGATGGCTGCATCGAGTACTTTCCCTCCGGGCTGTCCGAATATATAAACTTTTTTCGACGGAAATTGAACGGTGGTGAATAGGTATGAAATCAATAAGCTTAAAATTAAGATTATTGTAAAGATTATTATGGGAGTATTTGTGTTACCCTTTTTTTTGGAGTAAAAATATATTCCGGTAATTAGCGATAATGTAAAAACAAGGTTTAATATGTTTCCCAAATTATTTAGAGAGAAATCACTTATAGAAAGCCCTTGATTGGAATACTTTAAATAATAAAGGAATACCAACTGCAATATCAGAACGATAAAAATCAGTACGGGAACTGCCGGTTTCTGTTTTTTTCTCATAACAAGTTTGTATTCGGATTAGTTAAAGGGTTAATATTAAAAAATCATTAATTAAATATCGTAAAAAAATAAATGCCCCACATTAATTTTGTGAGGCATTCTTTAAAAAATATTGAATTATCACTTAATTTCCGCCAAGATACTTTTTAAAGGAATGTTGAAAACTTTTCCAATATTGCGATGAAACCTTAACTATGTCATCCAGAGTAGAATAGATAGTAGGAACAATAATTAAGGTTAATATAGTAGCAAATGCTAACCCGAATATCACGGCAACACCCATCGGTCTCCAAAACTCAGCACTCTCACCGGAACCGCTGAAAGAAAAAGAATAAATATCGAATCCGAAACCGAAAGTAAGAGGAATCAGACCAAGGATTGTGGTAATAGCCGTAAGCGTTACGGGTCTGAATCTTCTTAAACCTGCTTTTATTACGGCATCCCTTCTGTTTAAACCTCTCCGGCGGAGAACATTTATGTAATCGATTAAAACAATATTGTTGTTTACAACTACCCCTGCAAGGCTTATAACCCCGATACCCGTCATTATAACACCGAAAGGCATAGCAAAAATAATTAAGCCGATGAATACACCAATAAGCGATATTATTACGGCGCTCAGAATAATCAGCGGCTGGCTCAATGAATTAAATTGTATCACTAATATTAAAAACATCAGAAGTATAGCAATTAAAAATGCTTTACCTAAGAATGCCTGTGCTTTTCCCTGCTCTTTATTCTGACCGGTATATTCAAGAGAATACCCGGGAGGCATTTTGAAATTTTTCAATTCTTGTTTTACGCGGTTCAATACTTCATTCGCATTATAATCTTCGGCAGCATTACCCGAAACCGTAATAACCCTCTTCAAATCTTTTCTTTTAATTGCCCCGGGTCCGGTAGATCTTTTTATAGTTGCCACACTGCTTAAAGGAACAGAAAGAGTTTTACCCTTTTTATTATTATATATTATTTCAAGATTATCGAGCGAGCCGACACTGGACCTTTGATCTTTTTTTAATCTAACCGTTATATCGTATTCGTCTTCGCCTACTCTGTATTTAGAAGCCGTAGTCCCGTTTATTGCCGTACGAATGGCGTTAGCAATCAAACCGGTGTTTAAGCTGAACAATGCTGCTTTTTCACGATCAATTTCAACCCGCATTTCCGGTTTTCCTATATCGTAATTGTCTTTTAGATCGACTACACCGGGTAGGTTTTTAATCCTATCCTTAATCATACCGGCAAGCTCGCCAAGCATCTTATAATCTTCACCGCTTATCTCAATATTAATCGGAGCACCAACGGGAGGACCCATTTGCTCTTGTTTGACTAAAATTTCCGCACCTGCAGTTTTTGTTACCAGGTTCCGGAGTTTTTCGGTTGTACTTAGCGATGATTCTTTTCTCTTTTCGAAATCTATAAATTGAATCGTAATTGTGCTTTTATTCGGAGTAGGTGTTCCTCCGTCAAATTTATTTACAGATTTACCAACAATTGTAACTACATCTTTAATGTTCGGGGAATTTAATTTTTTTATTTTCTTTTCAATAGTTTTTACAATTGTATTAGACATATCTAAGCTTGTACCGCTCGGTGCATCGACAGAAATAAAAATTCTTCTCGGCTGTGTTTTTGGGAAAAATTCAATCCCATGTCCTAATACCCCATATAATAATGTTATAGTAAATAATAGAAGAAAAGTTCCCCAAAGAACTCTTAGCTTACTATTTGTAAACAGCAGCATTAAAGCAATACCTGCAACAACGCTGATTATTACTAAAACAAATCCGGGCAAAAATCCTAAAACACCTATTATACTTATGAGTAATAACAACGGAAAAGCACTAAGCAATGCGATTATATTCCTCTTGTTTACTTTCTGATCTTTACCTCTTGCAGGTCCTAAAGCGATGAGCAGAAATTTTTCATAACTTTTCAAAATTTTAGGCAGCATAACTTCCATGAAGAAATAATTTATGTTATTTACCGGAACCAGCATCTTCTGTAAAATTGTTTTAGGTTTGTCGTCAGAATGTTCAAGCTTCATAAATAGTGAAGCAAAAACCGGATTTATTATAAGCGCAACAAATAATGACGACAATAAAGTTGTAATCAGAACAAGCGGTATGTAGAACATAAATTCGCCGATAACGCCGGACCAAAACAAAAGAGGGAAAAATACAGCAACGGTAGTCATAGTAGATGTAAAAACAGGCCAGCTAACTTCGGCGGTTCCTAACTTTGCAGAAGCTATCAAGGAGTTTCCCTCCTCCAGGAACTTATAGATATTTTCAATAATTACAATTGCATTATCTACGAGCATACCCAATGCTAATATCAGCGCAAATAAAACAACGAAGTTCAGTGTTACATTGGCAGCATCGAGGATAAAGAACGACATTAGCATACTGAGAGGTATTGCAATTGCTACAAAAAAAGAATTTCTTATACCGAGGAAGAAAAACAGGACGACTAATACAAGGAAAAGACCCGAGATGATATTGTTTTCCAGTTCATGTACCATCCGCTTAATATTCTTCGATTGATCGATCGTTAGATAAACTCTTAAGTTCTGCGGTAATTCTGCCGTTTTCTTATTTAATATCTCTTTCACCTGGTCTGCAATCTGAATTATATTTTCACCTACCCTTTTCGAAACATCGATCGATACGGCATTTTCCCCGTTCAATCTTGCATAAGTTTTCCTGTCTTTAAACCCATAAGTAACCTTTGCAAGGTTTCTTAAATAAATAGGTGCGCCGTCTTTTAATTTTACAATTATATCATCGATTAAATAAGGTTCTTTAAACTCACCTGGAATCCGAACCATAAAACTCGAATTATTTACATCAATTGAACCGCCCGGTATTGTTTTATTCTCATCCCTTATGGCTCCGATAATATCATTAAAACGCACCTGGTAATAATTGAGCTTATTCATATCAACATCTACCTTTACTTCGCGTTCAACTCCCCCGCTTATTTTTACATCGAGAACGCCTTCTACTTTTTCAATATCATCCTTGAGATCATCGGCAACATCTTTTAATTTTACAAGGCTGTAAGGTCCGGCGATATTAATTGTTAAAATAGGAAACTCCGAAAAATTGATCTCGGTTATATCGGGCTTTTCAGCATCGGGAGGTAAATCGGGTTCGGCTTTATTTACCTTATCTCTAACTTTTTGAATTGCTTCGTCAATATTATAGCCGCTTTCGAATTCAACTCTTATCAAAGAGTAACCTTCGAATGATGAAGATGAAATTTCTTTTACTTCACCAATGTTGTTTAATTCCTTCTCGATTTTTTGTGTTACCAGGGTTTCAACATCCTGCGGTGAAACTCCAAAGTAAGGTGTCGAAACAATAACAAGCGGAATGGAAATATCGGGAGATGCCTCCCGCGGCATGGTAAGATATGCCCAGAGACCTAAAATCACTATTATAACAACAAGTATAAAAACACTTGTTCTTTTATCAATTGCTACGTCAGTTATTTTCATTTTTCCGTACTAATTAATTACTGTAACTTTTTCCCCGTTTACAAGGTTTTGATATCCCACAACAATTAAATTTTCCCCCTCCTTAATAGCACCTTTTACCGCAACTTCATTATCATCCGACCTGCCGAGTACAGTTACATTTCTCATATTTGCTAATCCGTTATCTGCTATAAAAATAACACTACCGCGATCGGTTTCCGTTACAGTTTCTTCGGGGAGGACAAACACTTTTTCATATTTTTTCTTTTCTATATAAACTCTTGCACTAAGTTCCGGCTTAATCTTACCGGTACTGTTATCGATCAAAATTTCAATAGGAAACGTGCGGTTATTTGTTGTGATGGTATATCCTACAAATGTTACTACTGCATTTATCTCCATACCGGCTAAGTCGGGAAATACTATTTTAACCCTGCTGCCCTTTTTAACTTCATTCACATAAGTTTCGGGTATTCCGGATTGAATTTTTATTTTGCCGACACTTACAACCGACACAATCGGAGCGCTCGGCATAACGGCTTCACCTATTTCAGCAAATTTCTTATCTACAATTCCGTTAAACGGTGCTTTGATGAAAGTCCTTTCATAACGTGCTTTAATTAATTCGTAATTTGCTTTAGCCGCATCTCTGCCGAATTTAGCATTCAGATACTGAAGTTCGCTAGTAACATTTTCATCATAAACCTGCTTTTGTCTGATATACGTGCTCTCTGCAATATCATACTTAGCTTTTGCAGCATCCATGTTAGCTTTAAGTACTTCATTATTCATAATTACAATTATATCGCCCTTCTTAACGTAGCTTCCCTTGTCCTTTACAAACTCTTTAATTTTACCGCCTTCGGTTGAAGACAGGTTGGAATAATAGAGAGCTTTGGCTATACCCAGAACGGATATATAATCTGTAAATGATTTAAGCTCTAACTTTTTTGTCTTAACATATACTGATGGTTCATTCTTTTCAGTTTTATCCTTTTGCTCATTTCCTGAGGAATCACCGCAGCCGGATATTAAATATCCGGTAAGAAGCGTAAATGTAATTACTGAAATAAGTTTTTTTAGGTTTTTCATATTTACACCGATGATTAAAATTATTCGTTATTAACTATGCCTTGATTACCGAGCAATGCTTCCAACTGGGCAAGTAAATTATAATAGTCGAAGATTGCATTGTAATAATTTACTTTAGCACGGGTAAGTGCAACCAGTGCATCGATATTTTCGAGCTGTGTACCCAATCCGTTGGCGTATCT
This sequence comes from bacterium BMS3Abin03, assembly GCA_002898075.1. Lineage (GTDB taxonomy): Bacteria > Bacteroidota > Ignavibacteria > Ignavibacteriales > Ignavibacteriaceae > BMS3ABIN03. The sequence goes on along the minus strand of BDSV01000231.1, from coordinate 15,213 downwards.
TTTTTGTGAAATATCGTACCCCAACTGTGCTTCTTTAATCGTTGCCTGATAAGCAGATATTTTATTTTTCATTTCGTCAATTTTAAGCAGTATCTCATCAAGTTGATTCTTAAGTAATTTTGTGGTTTTCTTATATTCTTCTCTAACCTGTTTCAGGTTAATTTTTGCCTGTTGAACCTTTGATGTGGTCTGCCATCCGTTAAATATCGGTATTTTCAGATTTAACCCCACGTAAAGAGAATTTATATAGCGCCACCTTTTAAATGACCTGAGATCATTTTCCTGAGCAGTTGCCTGCCAGTTACCGGAAAAATATAACTCGGGAAAATGTTTCGAATACTGATAAGAAACATTTTTATCCTGAAGTTCAATTTGAAGCTTTAATTGTTGAAGTGTGAAATTCTTTTTACTCATAACAGGAATTAAGGAATTGAAATCTTCAACTTTTATTTCATTGTACGAGAGCGAATCTTTAATAATAAACGGCTGCTCAATATCTAACCCCATAACTATTTTTAACGAATTAGCAGCAAGGATAATAGAATTTTTCGCATTTTGCACTTCCGGTAATATATTCTGCACCTGTACTTTTGCTCTCACAAAATCATACTCGGGTGCTATACCGGCATGGTATAGTGCCCCTGCATTTTTAAGATTATCCTCTGCCGCTTTAAGAGTTACAACCGATAAATCGAGAAATTTTTGCGCAAGCAGGTATGAATAATAAGCTCTTTTCACATCCCGGATTAAATTAGCTTTGGATAAATAATAACTCTTCTCAGAGATTTCAGCGAAAACTTTTGCAACACGTGTAGCATAAAACACCGCACCGGTAAATAACGGCTGCTCGAGTGTCGCCCCTATCGACAGAGTATTTTCGCTGCCTTGAGGAAAAGAGCCGGAAAAGAACGGAGTTTCCAAAATAATAACAGCACGCTTTATTGCTCTTCTGTAATTAACGGCCCCGCTAATTTTCGGTAGAACAGAGCGACCGAATGCTTCACTTACCTGCTCCTCGGCTTTTTCATATTCAAGCTTTGCAATTTTCAAATCATGATTATTTTGAAGAGCAATATCTATACTTTTCTGCAAATTTAAACTGAGCGTATCCTGCGCATACAAAGCCGGAAAAGCAAATAACATAAATAATATAATTGTTCTCTTCAAACCTTCACCTATTTTGTTTTTTGAATTATTCCGTTGAAAAAGACAGATAAAATCAAATTTATTTCTTCATCTTCGTCTAATTTCTGCTGGGGGGCTGTAATTAAAAACAGGATATATGGAAAAACCAGGTGCTCGTATAAGGTTGATAATTTTTCGGGATCCGCTTTTTTTAATGTCTTGCTTACCATTCCCTCCTTTAATCTTTCTACAATCAAGTTCTTAACTCTTTCGTGCCTGCTAACAATCATGTTTCTATCCGTTATATAAATATCCGTTGTAAAATGAGCAACTTCTCTAACGTATAGAATAAAATCGAAACAATTATTCAAGCAATAGTTGAAAAGTTTTCTTGTGTATAATTCGATAAAATCTATGGGTGTGGAGGTTTCCTGAATTGCACTTTTAACAATTTCTTCTAAGGTAGCGCTGACTTCTTCAACAATAGCGGTATATATTTCTTCTTTCCCCGAAAAGTAATTGTACAGCGTTCCCTTACCGAATTCGGATGCCAGTGCAATTTCATCGAGTGTAGTTGCACTGAAACCTTTCTGAGCGAAGAACCGCACCGCTGCATCCATTATTTCTTTGCGCCTGAAAATTCTTTCGCGCTCTTTTCTACTTAAATTTTTTTCGTCAACCATTGCGTATAAAATATGACTGTTAATTCATTGTCAAAACTAACTATTCGGATTGGAAAACACAAGATCGTTTAAATCAAAGGGGAAATATTGTGATAAGGATAACAATTTTAGTGATAAAAGTATCGCCGGGCAGAAAAAAAGGCGTCTATTAAAAAGACGCCTCTTAATAATTTACTGAAGTTTGAAAACAATAGGAATGGAAACCTGAACCTTGACGGGTTTTCCTCTCTGCTTACCCGGTTTAAATTTAGTCTTAAGAACTGCGTTTAAAGCGGCTTCGTCACAACCAGCACCTATTCCTTTAATAATCTTAGCTTTAGTTACATTACCTTTTTCATCAACAAATGCCAATACATAAACCTTTCCTTCAACACCTGCTCTTTTAGCGATTTCAGGGTAAACTATTTTTTCCTGAATTGCTTTTATACCGCCTATCGGCTGGGGCATTTCCTCAACTGCAACGAAGTAATGAGGCTCTGCTTCTACTTTCTTTTCTTTCGGAGGAGGCGGCGGGGCTTTCATATTTGCATTAAGATCTATCTCAGTATCCTCTAATTCTATGTCCTCTAATACATCATCAGAAGGAGCTTCTATAGGAATAGGAGGCTTCGGAGGCGGAGGTGGTCTCATCTCCTGCTTTGTCTGTTGAATATCTTCAACAGTAAACAATTCCTGAGGACCTTCAGTTATTGCATTTCCTTTTTGAATGTGAGGAAAATATTTGAATGCAACAATAGTTATTGCAAGCGAAATAATGATACAAATTTCCATCACAAGTTTATATTTTGCCTTCAGATCGGCTTTTGGATTTTTAAGATTCATTGCTGAACTCCAAATAATTTATTCAATTGCCAAGTTAATAAATGATAAATGTTTTGTCAATAAAGTTCTTTGTCATTTAACTATAATGATACTAAAAAGTTCCTGAATTTTAACTGTTAAATGAAATTAATTATTATCCCTACCCGGTTTCACAAATATTTCCTGTTTATAATTTAATTTTCTAACCAAATACCATATTAATAAAACGGCTGTAATTGCACCGATAGAATCAGCAGTCCAATCCAAAATATCACTGTTCCTGCCGGGAATGAATGCCTGATGGATTTCATCGATTACACCGTAGCCCGATACAATTATTAATGTGAAAACAAGAAAATATTTTTTCAATAAAAGATTTTTTTGCTGATAAAGCAGAGTAAGACTGAGCAAAACTGATAACCCGAAAAAAGCACCGAAATGTTCTATCTTATCACTAATTGCAATTTTTGGCATGTTAGCTGCCGGCAGTGATGTTGCCAGGATTAAAAATAACCAGTAAACAACCAACGGAGTATAAACGAGATAAACTTTATTCTTCTCTAAATATTCAAACAATGGATTTACGCAAAAAATTTATTGAATTAGAAATATAACTAATTATATCACTTGCTAAAAGTGAATATTCAGTATTCCTTTTTACGAGAAGATCTGCCGTTAAACTATGGAGATAAACTGCAGAAACAACCGCTTTTTCAATTTCTTTTTGCTGAGATAAAAGTCCGGCTAAAAATCCTGTTAGAACATCACCCGTCCCGAATTTTGCCATCGCAGGGTTACCCGCTGAATTTATCAGTGCATCACCGTTAGGAGAAAAAATAATTGTCGGTGCTCCTTTAAGTATCAGGTATGCTCCTGTTTTAATAGCAAAATTATGACCATATTTCAGTAAATCTTTTTCAAGATCGCTAATACTAACACCTATCAAGTCGGCAAACTCCCCGTGATGAGGAGTTAATATTACATTCTTTAAATTTAGTTTTTTATACCTGTTTTTGTTCATGGCAAATATAGCATCGGCATCCACAACAGCTTTTTTATATTTCCGTTCACTAAACAATTTCAAAACTGCTTTTTGTGTTTCCGCCGCCCTGCCTAACCCCGGCCCGATAGCTATCACATCCGCCCAGATAATTCGTCTGCTTAAATCATCAATATTTTTTCCGGATAAATACCCGGACGAGTCATCATAGGCATCGACAACAACCTCACCCATTTTTTTCTGAATTAAGCTCCGTGACGATTTGGGGAAAGCAAGTATGGAAGCACCCGCACCAATTTTTAATGTTGCCTTCGATGTTAACATAGCTGCACCCGGAAAAGCTTCCGATCCGGCAATACAAAGTACTTTACCGGCAGAATATTTATGCAGATTTTTAGCCCTGAGAGGTAAACCGTTCAACGCATCCTCCGGCTCTATCAGATATTCGTTTGTGTGCAGCCCTTCGAAAAACTCATCCGGTACGCCGATACTCCCCTTCTCCACCTGTCCCGCATACACAGCACCGTCACCGAAGAAAAGACCTTTTTTGAAATTACCAAGCGTAACTGTCAGATCGGCGGCGAAAGCTTCTTCTGCAAATCCTTTATCTGAATCTAAGCCGGTAGGAATATCAATTGCGATTTTATATGATTTTAATTTATTTAAATATTTAATAATCGAGAGGTACGGCTCACGCAATGCTCCTTTGGCACCGCTGCCGAGTAAGGCATCACAAACAGCATTACAATTTTTAATTAATGATAACGAGCTTATAGATGTAAATTTTTTAAGCGTGATTTTTTTATTTGTCCGGGAAATTTTCTTTAATACATTAAAATTCAGTTTACAATCGGGTGATTGTTTTGTTTCACTACCGAGATAAACAACTTTAACCGTATATCCTGCGTTTGCAAAATGCCTTGCGGCAGCAAAACCATCTCCACCGTTATTTCCCTTCCCGCATACAAAGCCAATCGAACCGATTATTATTTGCGAAGAAATGATATTAAAAATTTCACGTGAGGCATTCTCCATCAGTACAATGCCGGGCAAGCCCAGCTTGTTAATTGCATAATCGTCAATCTTCCGGATTTGTTTTGTGGAATACAGCGGTATCATTTGTTAACAATTAATTGAAGAGTTTATTTTAAATTTATAAAAATGATGTGATCAAATCTATGAAAGAACCGGGTGCCAATCCTAATAGAATTACAACTAATACCGAAATTAAAACTGCAATTATTTCAGTTGCCGAGTATGATGGAATAAATTCCGATTCCGAAGGTTTGAAATACATCAATACAACAATTCTGATATAGAAATATACGCTTATTGTACTCGCAACAATTCCCACAATAGCCAGCCATGTTAAGTTTGCTTTTATGGCTGCAATAAACACATAGTATTTACCGAAGAACCCCGCTAACGGAGGAATGCCTGCAAGAGCAAACATTGTTACAGCTAATAAACCGGCTAATAGCGGACTACGGTTTGATAATCCTGCATAAGAGCTTAAACTCAGGTTACTCTCATCCTTACCTTCAATGATAGATACGATTCCGAAAGCAGCTAAATTCATAAAAACATAAGCAGTTAAATAAAATATTATTCCAGCTACACCGCTTGAGTTTCCCGCAGCTAATCCGATAATCATATATCCGGCGTGTGCAATTGACGAATAAGCGAGCATTCGTTTTATATTATCCTGCATTATAGCAACGATGCTGCCGTAAAGCATTGAAAATACGGCAATAGCAGCTAAATATGGGGTAAATAAATGACTGCTCGAACCGCCGAACAATGCAGCAAAAGTTACTATCAACGCACTGAATCCCGCTGCTTTACCAACAGTGGAGAAAAGTCCGGTAATAGTAGTAGGCGAGCCCTGATAAACGTCCGGCACCCACATATGGAATGGAAATGCTGCAATCTTAAAGGAAAATCCTATAATAAATAGCATAACGCCTGTAATAAATAGTAAGTTTCCGCTTAGGGGAATAAAATTGGCACTGATAGTATCTATAGAAGTTGTAGCGGATGAACCGTAAATAAGCGCCATTCCATAAACCAGAAATCCGGTAGCAAAAGCGCCGAGTAAAAAGTATTTGAGTGACGCTTCATTTGATGATGCCCGTTTCCTGTTAAATCCGGCAAGTACATAAAACGAGATCGACATAATTTCTAATCCGAGGAAAATTACAATCAGGTCCTTAGCGCCGGCGATTAACATCATTCCCAAAACCGATGTTTGAATAATAATATAATATTCGCCGAAATATGTACCGTATTTTTTAATATAATTAATCGAAAGCAGGCAGACGATTGCCGCACCGATATTGAAAATAAACCAAAAGATGTTTGTCACCCCACCCGTAGCCAACATATTCTGCAGGATAACAGATTTGTTACCCGTATAATAAATAGCGTGAAACCCTGCCGCTAAAAATATAATTATCGATAGCCACGGTAGGATTTTCATCCTTCTCTCGGAATATATTTCTACAAATACCGAAATCAAAATTCCTGCGGCTACTATAACTACAGGAAGCATGTCGAATAATTCTTGTGTGTTGTTAAACATAGCTTATTCTAAAAATAAAATATCTTCTTCACATTTTTCTATTTTAACTATATGTTTTTTTTCCAAATACAAAGCAAGCTTTAAGTGATTGTTGAAATCGAATACATCCTCACCTTTCTCAACAACTACCATTTTTATAGCTTCGTATTTCGATAGAGAACCTTTCAGGTCTTTATAATCATGAAAATAAACGTCCGTAAAGTCTTCTTTCTCCCTGATAAAAATTCCTTTCGAACTGGGAGAAAAATCGGTAATGATTTCATCATGAACGATTACTTTTAGAAAATGAGCTTTAAAAGGAAGTATGAGCCGGTTGTAATAATAAAGCCCTGTAAAATTTCCTTCTGATAATTTTTCTTTGATATTCATTTTATTATATTTTTTAATTAAAGAAAATTAACCAAATAATTACAAATATCGGTATCAGGATCGGGATAGAATATTTAACCATATAAGTAAAGAAACTCGGCATTTTTATTCCCGCACGTTCACAGATAGATTTTACCATAAAGTTCGGTCCGTTTCCAATGTATGTCATGGAACCGAAAAATACAGCAGCAACCGAAATCGCTCTCAAATAAATAACATCCCGGCTCACAAATTCCAGAACATCAGCTTTTAAATTTATATCCAATGCGTATTTGCCCATTGCAGCACTTAGAAAATTTAAGTATGTCGGTGTGTTGTCTAGAAATCCTGATAAAGCACCTGTTGCCCAATAGAATACTCCGGAAGTTAGTCTATCGGCATTTTCCTTAGCTGTAACCGCGATAAGCTGTAACGCCGGAACCATCGTAATAAATATTCCTATAAAAAGATATGCGACTTCTTTAATAGGTTCAAAATCAAATTCATTTGCTTTTAATACTTTCTGATCGGCACCTTTAAAAGAGAAGTACATAACAGAGAACATAATTATTTCTCTTATTCCAAAAGGCAGCGGGTCTAAACTCGGCACCCAGCTAAAAACACCGGGGTCTATAAAAACCGATAAAATAATTATCACAAGATAACCGATATTTTTCATACCCCTGAATTCAATCTTGCCGGTATATTCTTCTTCAACCTGATTATTGTTATTATTGCTTTTATTAAAAAAATCAACCACGAAAAAGACTGCCAGAACAACAATTAAAGTCGGAATCCAGATATACCAAACATTTACTATTACCCAAAAAAACGGAACACCCCGCAAAAAGCCGAGAAACAAAGGCGGGTCTCCTATAGGAGTTAAAGCACCGCCGATATTACTTATCAAAAATATAAAGAAAATTATATGATAGGGTTTAATCCTGTCCTTATTCATTTTAATGAACGGTCTTATCAATAACATCGAAGCACCGGTAGTACCGATGATATTTGAAATTGCCGCCCCAAACAAAAGAAATATAACATTAACAAAAGGTGTTGCTTTTCTATCTACCTTAACAAATATGCCTCCGGCTGCAACAAATAAGGAACCCAATAAAGCAATGAACGATATATATTCTTTTAAGGAATGGAAAAGACTCAGCATATCGTTAAGCATAGCCATATAAAGCAGTGTGACTATTATTCCTAAAATGATTGCGACTTTGGGATAATGATGTTCCCAGAAGTGAGGATAAAAAATCGGGCCGGTGGCAATCATTAAAAGCAGAATTATGAAGGGTATAACAAATGCAGGCGGAACATCGGCTTCGCTTTCCCCGCCGGAAACAACATTTGTTACAGCACTGATGCTATTCAAGTCTGCATTAGCAGCATAGGAATTAACCGATACAAAGACGGATAAGACAAAAATAAAGAATAGAATGATATAAATTTTTCTTTGCATCAATATCCTACTTTAATTCCGCTTTTGGAGGTTGAGACACCTGCTGTAAAATTTTGGTTGTGCTCTTTTCCGATACATTCAGAAAAGTGCTAGGGTAAACGCCAATCCAGACAATAAAAATAATAACCGGAACCAGTATAAAGATTTCCCTTTTAGTAAGATCGGTAATTTCATTTAATTTAGAGTTTGTAACTTCTCCGAATACAACGCGTTTGTACATCCACAGCAGATAAACCGCTGCAAAGATTACACCTGTTGCCGCTATAATTGTAAACCACCAGTTGTTAAGCACAGTAGATTTGAACGAGCCGAGCAGGATTAGAAACTCACCTACGAACCCGTTCAATCCAGGCAAACCAATAGAGGAGAGTGAGACAATCATTAAAAAGAATGAATATACCGGAACGATTTTAGCGATACCACCGTAATATGAAATTTCACGCGTGTGAGTTCTTTCATAAATCATTCCCACCAAGAGGAATAAAGCTCCGGTAGATAAGCCGTGGTTTATCATCTGGATAACCGCACCCTGAACCGATTCCTGGGTCATCGCAAATATACCGAGCACAACAAAACCGAGATGAGCTACCGAAGAATAAGCAACAAGTTTTTTCATATCGGTTTGAACCATGGCAACGAGTGCGCCGTAAATTATCCCGATAACAGCGAGGATAGAGATAAACGATGCAAAATGAATCGATGCAGCCGGGAACAAGGGCAAATTAAACCTGAGGAATCCATAAGTGCCCATCTTAAGTAAAACACCGGCAAGTATAACACTGCCTGCCGTCGGGGCTTGTACGTGTGCATCGGGCAGCCAGGTATGCAGCGGAAACAACGGCACCTTTATAGCAAAACTAAGTGCAAATGCCAGGAATAAGTATGTCTGAACATCAAGCCCGAACAGCGGGGCGACAGAATAAAGCTCGACAAGATCGGTTGTAAAGTAACCGAGGTAATTTGTAGCATGTACAGAAAGCCAAACGATAGCAACTAGCATAATTAAGCTGCCTGCCATCGTATAAATGAAAAACTTAACTGCTGCGTATATTCTTTCTTTACCGCCCCAAACACCTATAATAAAGTACATCGGGATTAACATTACTTCCCAGAAAACATAAAACAGGAACAGATCGAGCGAAATGAATACACCGATCATCCCTACTTCGAGAAACAGCATAAAGAAAGTAAATTCTTTTACCTTCTTTGTTATACCGGACCAGCTTGATATTAATGTTAGCGGAGTAATAAATGTTGTAAGCAGAAGAAGCAGTAATGCTATACCGTCGATTCCTACATGATAAAAAATACTTAAGTTCGCTATCCATTTAAATTTATGTACGAATTGAAATTCACCGCTGTTGGAATCAAAATTAAAATAAATATACAGAGCTAATAAAAAAGCAATTACAGAAACTGCCAATCCAAAATACTTTATGGCTTTTTCATTCTCCGATTTAAAAAATAAAAGAACAACAGCTCCGGTTAACGGAATGAACAGCAAATATGTTAACAATAAATTATTTTCCATTTACAAACTCAGGATAACCCAGAATAATGCGAGTAAAATTCCAACTATCATAACTAAAGCATACAATTGAACGACTCCGGTTTGTAACTTTCGCAGATATTTAGAAGCATTCGACACACTTCCGGCAAGCCCGTTTACAAAACCGTCTATTAGTTTAACATCAAACATCTTCCATAGGAATGACTTTGAACCGTTTATTATCGGCTTGACGACAGTGGATTCATACACTTCATCAATGTAATATTTATTAAGTAAAATTTTATATACTCTACCATATTTTCGCGCTGTAGATTCTGCGATCTCCGGCTTGCTAAGGTAAATGTATCTCGCAGTTAATATTCCTGCTATTGCTCCAACTACCGAAATGGACATAAAAAGCAATTCTTCAAAATGCGAGTACGAGCCAAAGTACGATAATTTTAATTCGGCGGCTTTAAAAACAGGAGCCAACCAAGTAGAAAAAACATTCCCGTTCTCACCGGAAAATATTTCCGGAATACCGATAAAACCACCCACAGCGGATAACACCGCAAGAATAATTAATGGAATCGTCATTACTTTTGGCGACTCGTGAGGATGTGTTCGTTTTTCATCGAATCTCGGCGTTCCGTTGAATGTAAGAAAATGAATACGGAAAATATAAAACGCCGTTAGAACAGCAGTAATAGCTCCCAAAAGCCAGAAGAAAAATCCAACATTAGTGTAAGAATACCAGAGAATTTCATCTTTACTGAAAAATCCCGAAAAGGGCGGGATACCCGAAATAGCAAAAGCTGCCACTAAAAAAGTGCCGTAAGTAACAGGCATATATTTCTTCAATCCGCCGAAGTACCTAATATCCTGCTGCGCATGCATAGAGTGAATGACGGAACCTGCACCAAGGAATAATAACGCTTTAAAAAATGCGTGGGTCATCAAATGGAATATACCTGCAGAAAAAGCTCCCACACCCATTGCAAGAAACATATAGCCAAGCTGACTTATGGTAGAATATGCAAGAACCTTTTTAATATCGTTTTGTACTAACCCAATTGTTGCGGCAAAAAAAGCTGTGAACACTCCGATAACAGCAACGATCATCATTGTCGTTGGAGCCATTGCATACAGCAACGAAGTACGTGCAATCATATAAACACCTGCCGTTACCATTGTGGCAGCGTGTATCAAAGCCGAAACCGGTGTAGGACCTGCCATTGCATCGGGCAGCCAAACAAATAACGGTATCTGGGCTGATTTACCCGTTGCACCGATAAACAAAAAGAGTGTAATTAAAGTAAATACACTTCCCGGTACATCAAATGATGAAGCTCTCGCAAAAACATCCGTAAAATTCAGCGAATTAAATGTTAGATATATTAGAAACATGCCTAACAGGAAACCTACATCGCCTATCCTGTTAACAACAAATGCCTTCATTCCGGCAGCGGAAGTCGTACTCTTTTCGAACGGTTTATCATACCAGAAACCGATCAGCAGATACGAGCAAAGACCAACTCCTTCCCATCCTAAAAACATGAGCACAAAATTATCGGCAAGAATAAGATTCATCATTGCGAATATGAAAAGATTAAGATATGCGAAAAATCTCCATACCGATTTATCGCCATGCATATACCCGATTGAATAAACATGGATTATGAATCCTACACCGGTTACGATTAAACCCATCACAAGCGAAAGCTGATCTACCTGGTATGCAGCATTGATGTGCAGTCCGCCTGCTTTTATCCAGGTAAAAAGTTCCACATAATTTGTCCTCTGATCAACCGGGAGCGATAGTGTTTGAAGGAATGCTCCTGCTACGACAAGAAATGCCAGCCCGATTGCACCGCTTCCGATTAAACCGATAACCTTTTCATTTTTTATTCTCGAACCGAAAATCCCGTTGACCAGGAATCCGATTAACGGTAAAAGAACTGCTAAATATATTAAATCAATCATGTATTTTAATACAAATATTTTCTAACGGGTCACCATTTAAAAATGTTAATTTCATCTATGTTAACCGTAAGTTTATTACGGAATAACGCGATGATAATTGCTAATCCTACAGACGCTTCAGCCGCCGCCACCGCCATTACAAAAAACACGAACAACTGTCCTATTGAGTTTCCGAGATACGAAGAAAACGTAACCAGCGTAAGATTAGCCGAATTAAGCATCAGCTCAATACACATAAACACCATAATTGCGTTTCTTCTAATTAAAACGCCTATCACTCCTGTTATAAAAAGTGCAGCACTAAGTATTAAATAATATTCAATTGGAATTTGCATAACATTATTTGAATTTTTTCTTTGCTAAAACCAGTGCCCCGATTGCAGCAGCAAGTAATAAATATCCGACTGCTTCAAACGGTAAGACATAATTAATAAACATCTGCCTGCCGATCTCTTCAATTGTACCGGCAGAAATGCTTTGACTAACTTCTTTGTTTAATTTACCGGATGGTTTAGATAGAAAGATTATATAAGCTATCTGGAGGAAAATCAGGACGGCAATAACTATAGCAAATATTTTTATCTGAGGTTTGTACTCAAGAAATCTTTTTTCATGTTCCGGATTGATGAGCATTATAACAAACAGGAAAAAAACCATTATAGCACCGGCGTAAACAATAACCTGAGCCACCGCAATAAACTGCGCATTAAGTGTTAAGTACAATCCCGCAAGCGAAGCAAAATTAACTATGAGAAATAATGCGGACACAACCAGGTTTACCCGTGTTACCATTAGTATTGCCGAAGTTAAACTAATGAGACCAAATACTATAAATAAAACTGCTACTAAAGACATTTTATTACTCTGGTATTTCCATAATTTATGGTGTATTTCTGTAAATCATTCTTGGAAACGGAATTGCTTCTCTCAGGTGATCGAGACCGCAAATCCAGCTAACGGTTCTTTCTAATCCCAAGCCAAAACCTGCATGCGGAACGGAACCGTATCTTCTTAAATCGAGATACCACTCGAACGCTTCCTGAGGAAGATTGTATTCTTTAATTCTTTCTAATAAAATATTCAAATCATCTTCCCTCTGGCTTCCGCCAATTATCTCGCCGTAACCTTCGGGAGCAAGCACATCAACTGCCAGGGCTAATTTCGAATTTTCCGGATCGCGCTTCATATAAAATGCTTTTACTGCCGCCGGATATCGATGCACTATCACAGGTTTATCAAACTGATTGGAAATAATTGTTTCGTCGGCACCGCCGAAATCATTTCCCCATTCAAAATCTACATTGTTTTTCTTTAATATCTCAACTGCTTCATCGTAACTGATACGCGGCAACGGGCGTTTTACTTTTTCCAATTTCGAAGTGTCCCGTTCAAGGATGTTCAGCTCTTCTTTTTTTTCTTTCAGGATGGTTTGAACAATATATTCTAAAAACTCTTCTGCCAAATCCATATCGTCATTCAAATCGAAAAAAGCAACTTCGGGTTCCACCATCCAGAACTCCGTTAAGTGTCTTCTGGTTTTAGATTTCTCTGCTCTGAAAGTAGGACCGAATGTATAAACCTTACCCAAAGCCATTGCACCGGCTTCAGCATAAAGCTGCCCCGATTGTGTGAGATAGGCACTGCCTAAATCAAAATACTCGGTTTTAAAAAGAGTTGATGTTCCCTCAACAGCATTTGGTGTGAGAATGGGCGGATCCATTAATGTGAAGCCCCTGTCGTCGAAGAAATCGCGTATCGCTTTAATAATCCTGTGTCGAATTTTTAATATTGCAACCTGTCTTTTAGAACGGAGCCATAGATGCCTGTGATCTAAAAGGAATTCTATTCCATGTTCTTTAGGAGTAATTGGATAATCCCGGGCTTCGTTTATTACCATGAGGTTTTTTGCATCAATTTCATAGCCACCGATTGCCCGGGGTTCTTTTTTAACAATACCGGTTATTTCGATAGAAGATTCCCGTCCAATCCTGTCGGCTGAATTTAATATATCATCGGTTACGTTGCCTTTAAAAAACACACATTGAACATACCCCGTACCATCTCTTAAAATGATAAATTTAACTTTTCCACTTGATCGTTTATTGAAAAGCCAGCCGCGGAGTGTAACTTCCTGCCCTACATAATCCTTAAGGTTACTAATTTGGATTTCCTGCATTCAAAACCAGAAATTAAACAAAAATTTGATTGTCAAATATAAATACAGGTATAGTAAAAGCAAAATAGAGTGAGTTTTAAGATTAGAAATTCTATATCAAGATATTAAGAATTCTCTCTAATATTTGCCTGCTGCAGGAAGGTTTGTGTTTTCGTAACAACTAAAATTTTTTAATTTGAATTTTTCTTTATCACTTCCCGCTCGGTTCAAAGGGTGTGTTAAAATTATAAATTTAAAGCAGCCCACGATTTTAGAGATTGTTGGGAAAAATCATTAAAGAAGGAAATCTCATCCCCAAACCCCTTCCCTTGAGAAGGGAAGTGGCTTAATTTGAGTTATAATCGCTCTTCATTTAAAAGTCCCTCTCTTTTCAAGAGAGTTATTTAGAGCTTGCCCCGAATTTATTTCGGGGGTGAGTTTACTAGTTTTCACACAACCTCTAAAGCAGACGGGAAGCGATAATTTTTTTGAATAATGAACACTAATTAACGATTTTTGATTTTGGAAGTTTTTTATTTTTATTCTTTTCACATAAATGAATTTAGGTGTTAATGATATGCTTTTCCATTAACATCCAATTTCAATTGGGTGAAAAAAATAAGTTGCCACCACAGGGCTAAACTGTTTTAACCGTTTTTTACAATCACGAAACACTCCGTGACGGGTGCTGCAAACATCTTTTTTGAATAATGAATATATCATTTTCATTCGTCCCTTGCGGGACTTTTTATTCTTTTGTTTTTTTCCGCCAATAAATTGGCGGGATATTTTCATTTATCCCTGGCGGGATATTTTCATACATTATTATTGAACAATAAAAATGTCCCGAAGGGACATTGTGAAATTAGCCCGGTGATTCATCGCCGGATAAGAATGATAACCATAAAAACAAGTTTGTCCCGTAAGGACGATTGAAAGATTGCCCCGCCTTCAAGGTGCGGTAAAAACACACACCCTCAGCCAGCTTCAGATCCATTAAACACTTCAATGCGGCTAAAGCCGTTGTGTGTTTTTTTTCATTCCTAATCCGTCAGCTAAAGCAGACGGGAAATAATGACTTTTTTGAATAACGAATACCGATTAACGATTTTTGATTTTTAAAGTTTTAATGAATTAACAACCGACAGATTTATTTACGACCCCGAAAGGGATCTAAGGTTAATAGCATAAAATTAAATGAAAAATTAATGTTACAACCACAACGTGGTTGAATTAATTGTTAATAAAAACATTTTTTTCGATACCTTCAGCATCGTTTTATCATTGTGGCTTACAATCTTTTTGCAAACATTCGACTGCTTCGCAGTCATTTTTCATCTGTCCCTTGCGGGACTTATTTATTTCCTTTTTTATTTTTTACCCGCCAATAAATTGACGGGCTATTATCAATTATCTCTATCGGGATATTTCCTGTATATTTTTAATGATAAAAAAAATGTCCCGATGGGACATTATACTATTAGCCCGGCGATTCATCGCCGGGTAATTTATACAAACCAAACACAAGTTTAGTCCCATCGGGACGATTGAGAGATTATAAGCAGCCCCGCCTTTCAAGG
>BDSV01000230.1 GCA_002898075.1 bacterium BMS3Abin03 | reverse complement strand
CTCAACAAAATGCTGAACTTGTTTACAAACTTTTTAATACTCAAAACTAAAACATTGCATAGGCGGTCGCTTTGAGTTGCGGGTTAGCTGTATATTTTCTTTTGTATCAAATAATCTAGCCTTTAATGCTTCTTGAACTTGATGATTATAAAAGCTCTCACCAATTATTCTTTCGATTTTAGAATTTTTAACAGCTTCTAAAAATATCAGTCTTAAGTCATCGTGAAAATTTGTATAGTTATCTGAAGGTCTTACAATAGATATAAATAAATCGTAAAAAGTACCAAATGAATGAAGTTGGTTTTCGTTTTTATATGCATAGCCATATGAAGCAGTATTATAATCGAATCTTTCAAAATTCGGAATTTCTTGTATAAAAAATTTTTCAATAAACTCTTCAAGTTCTACTTTTGATTTAATTTGAAAATCTTTTTCGTAAAGAAAATCATATACCTTGTTAATATTAAATACAATGTGATTATAAAGATGATTATTTGTTTTTCTCACTTCGTCAAGTTTATTTTTTAAATCATTATACCAAAGTGATTTATTTGAAATTTTAATTGCTTCATAATTAGAGTGTTTCATCTCCCTTAACTGGTCAAATGCAACATAAATTGCAAAGACTACAAAAGTTGCTGCATAAACACTTGAAAAATTTTCAAAGATTTTTATGAAATTTAGTAGCCCTTCATATGAAAATAATATTGGCAAGCTAAAGGCTTTAATAAAACAAAAGACAGTTACAGTAAAAGATAAAAGCAGTAAAGCTATCATAAGATATTTTAATGCTTTTAGACCAAAACCTTTTTTCACTTTCATAGTCATTTTTATACAGCTAACTATTACTTAAGAAGAAAGGAGATCATCTCTCCAATACTAATAAAAATCATTCCACATTCTAAATTAAAAATCACTTCGCCTTTCCCTGGTTCGCAACTGCGGCGGCGGCTTTTGCAATCTCATCGGGGTCGCCGAGGTAGTAATGCTTTATCGGTTTTAAATCATCATCCAATTCATACACTAACGGAATGCCCGTCGGGATGTTCAATCCGACTATTTCTTCCTCGGAAATATTATCGAGATATTTTACCAACGCTCTCAAGCTGTTTCCGTGTGCGGCAATAATTACTTTCTTACCTGCTTTGATACTTGGAGCTATAGTTCCTTCCCAGTAGGGCATAAAACGTGCGACTGTATCTTTCAGACATTCTGTAAGCGGCAGTTCAGCTTCGGTTAGGTCTTTGTATCTCGGATCGTGTCCCGGGTATCGCTCGTCATTTTTTTCAAGTGCGGGTGGTGGAGTAGAGTAACTTCTGCGCCAGATTTTCACCTGCTCTTCACCGAACTTTTTTGCCGTCTCTGCTTTGTTCAAACCCTGCAAAGCGCCGTAATGTCTTTCGTTCAATCTCCAGTTTCTTATAACAGGAACCCACATTAAATCCATCACGTCCATTACAATCCAGAGTGTTCTTATTGCTCTTTTTAGAACGGATGTATATGCTAATTCGAAAGTGTATCCTTCCTTTTGCAGTACTTTGCCTGCATTGTTGGCTTCGCTTATGCCTTTCTCAGACAGATCGACATCTGTCCAGCCGGTAAATTTATTTTCTTTGTTCCAGATGCTTTCTCCATGGCGGAGTAATATAACTTTATACATTTTTATTTCCTTTCTAATTCAATATTTTTTATAAAAAATTTTACTATAAAATTAAGTAGATAACACAGCATTCCGCAAATTAAAAAATAACTCGGAGAAATTTCTAATTAACTTAATTGGTCTAATTGACCTAAATAAAATCCAATGTACAAGTTTCAAATAAAAAATGCACTCCTTTTTAATCACCCACTAATCTGGTTTACCGAGTGAGGCTTTCAGCAGAATAAATCCAACTATTCCCGAGATTAATGAACCCGTAAGAATTCCTATCTTCGCAAGATCGATCATCGATTCGGAAGAAAAAGCTAACCCGGCAATGAAGAGAGACATTGTAAAGCCGACGCCTGCTAATATTCCCGCACCGTAAAGCTTTGCCCACGTTACTCCATCGGGCAGCGATGCCCATTTAAGTTTTACCGCTATCCACGAGAAAGTAAAAATTCCGGCTTGCTTTCCGATGAACAATCCAACAATTATTCCTAAACTAATCGGGCTGAAAAGGGCATCCATTATATCGAGTCCGGCTAAAGTTACACCTGCATTTGCAAGTGCAAACAGTGGAATGATAAAAAACGAAACCCATGGATGAAGCCCATGCTCAAATCTTTGAAGCGGTGTTAATACTTTTTTACAGCTTTCTTCCAATGCCATCACATCGGTCTGTCTCGATTCATTTGCAAGTACGTTATCGCCATGTTCGCCTGCCGAATTAAATTTATCTAATAAACTTTTTACTTTTTCCGCAAATGTTTTAGTATTATATCTTGATGAAGCAGGTATGGTAAAAGCTAACAATATACCCGCAATAGTTGCATGAACTCCGGATTTCAGAAAAGCCAGCCAGAGCAAAATACCAAGAAACGTGTAAGGGATTAAACTTTTTGTACCGAGTTTGTTTAAAATAATTAAAGCTATTAATATGATGGCCGCTATTATCAGCGCAGCAATTGAAACCTGTGATGTGTAGAAAAATGCAATTACTAAAACCGCTCCTATGTCGTCTGCAATTGCAAGCGCAAGAATAAAAACTTTAAGCGGTAACGGAACTTTAGGACCGAGCAATGCCATAATACCCACAACGAAGGCAATATCCGTAGCCATCGGTACTCCCCATCCGCTAACAGCTTCACCACCAGCATTGAATAATACATAAAGAATTGCCGGGAAAATCATTCCGCCTAATGCACCCGCTATTGGTAAAGATGCTTTTTGAACGGAAGAAAGCTCGCCTACGAGAAGCTCCCTTTTGATCTCAAGTCCCACCGTAAAGAAAAAGATCACCATCAACCCGTCGTTAATCCAGTGAAATATAGAATAATTAAGACTAAAGCTGCCGGAAAAGATTTTTAGATGAGTTTGCCACAGTTGATGATATGAAGCCGCCCATGGGGAATTAGCCCAGGCGAGTGCAATTACTGTAAAAATAATAAGCAGTATTCCTCCGCTTGCTTCCTTGTGTAAAAATTCATTGATGGGCTGGAGTAATATCTCGATTGGTTCTTTCTTTCGTTTCATTTTGTATGATTTGTTTGTTTGAAAAATGCATTATTAATTTAATAAAAATAATCCAGTTGATTATCACTTTTTATGAAACAAATCCGCAATGTGATTCTAAATACAGCGAAGCGGAATGAAGAATCTTTTATGTTATACCCTCGAGTAGAACAGATTGCCTAATCTGTTCAAAAAAACATTAGTGCTCACTCCCCGCATCCCCGCAGGATGTCCCCGGAGAAAAAAGCAAACGGTTATTTTTTTTGAATAATGAACAAGGATTAACGATTTTAGATTTTTGAAGTTAAAATAATAATATAGCAAAAGATTTAGACCGGCTTGTTAATATTATTATCATAATTAACAATTTAGTAGTTCACATCATATTAATGAAGATAGTGACCAACACCGACGCCTATAAAAGTTGCAACGGCATAGCCGAGCGTACCGCAAAGAATTGCGGGAATTACAAGAGCTTTCCAGTCTTTTGCAACAGCCATTGCCGCGGCGGTTGTTGGTCCGCCCATATTTGCGTTTGAAGCAATAACAATTTCTGCAAGATCCAGCTTAAACAGTTTGCCTGCAATCAGAATAAAGGATAAATGAATAAACAAAATAGTCGCGGCAAAAAAGAAAAGTATAGGACCGACTTTTAACACAACAATTACATTAGCGCTTGCTCCGATTGCCGCAAAGAAAACCTGCATCAGTAAAGTCCCGATTTTATCAGCACCGCTTATCGTTCCTAATTGTTTTGGAAAAACCGAGGCGATTAATACCACGATAGCCGTAATAATTAAAATGCCGGTTCCCTTTATTGCAATCAGACCGGATAATGCAAAACCCACGGCACAAATTGAAATGGAAACAGCTAAAGCTTTTGCCATATCCAATAGTTCTATTTTATTATCTTCATCTGCGCCTTCATAAGCTTTATTAATTTCATCTTTATTATCTTCGTGATGGGTGGGGAAGTATTTTATCAGAAATTTAACCGATGGAATTGCGAATAATATGATAAAATAGATTGTCATCATGAGGTTATCTGCCGCAACACCCGCAGTTAACAGTTCGCGCGATTGTATTTGCAAAGCTTCCGCAGATGCCACAAAATTCATCGAGCCGCCAATATATGTTGAACAGAAAATTCCTGCCAATTTCCATCCTTCTATTCCCAAAGGAATAAGAGCAAAAGCTATAATCGTTCCGAGAACGGTTCCAATTGCTCCGAACACAAAAGCAAGCAGCGTTGGACCGGCTTCTTTGATTATTCTTCGCAAATCTGCTTTAAAGAGAAGCAAAGGAATGGCAATCGGGACGAGGTAAGACCAGACAACATCATAGGATGGGGCGCCCGTCGGAATGATGGAAAGATTTGATAGAATAAAGGTAGTTAAAATTGTTACAACAACGGCAGAGAGTTTTGCACCCCACTTTGTTTTCTCTGCCCAAATACCAAAGGCAGCCGCCGCAAAGAGTATTGCCCATAACGCCCATTGCTGTTCGGGAGGGATTAGCGGGGAATCAAACAATATCTTTCCCGTGTAATTTTTCTTTTACGCTGTTAATTTTATCCTGAATTGTTTGCATTTTGTCCGTACGCGTTCCAAAACGAAGATCGGACGAGATGCGCGGCACACCCATCTTGTGTAAGACCTCGTGTGCTTTTTTTATCGCACCGAAAATTTCTTCCCATTCGCCTTCGATGTTTGTTCCGTAGCCATGCATTTGCGGATTTAAACCTGCCCTATCGAATACTTTCTGGCATTCAGCAATGTATTTTGAAACGGAAACACCGACGCCGATCGGTACTATCATTATATCTGCTATTACTCTCATTTTATTTTCCTCCATTAGTATGCTTGGTTATAGAACAGATTACTAATCTGTTCTACGAAAATTCATTTAGTGACCTACTTTCATGTCATCCCCACGGAAGCGGGAATCTCTACTATGCTAACGGATTTAGATTCCCTTCTGCAAGGGAATGACAAAGATTGGTTTTCAATTCAACACAAAACTCTGTCATTCCCATGAAAAGTGGGGACCTATTGTACTTATAGGTTTAAGATCCCCGTTATCATGGGAATGACATGAAACGGGATATTTGAATAAACCATTATTTATAAGCCGATAATTATTACCAATCTCCCAAAGCTTTTCTAATATCTACAAGCTTTCCTGTGTGATATGCATTATGCTCGATTAAAATTAGAATTTCTCTCAGGTAAGTATGTGAATCTGTATGAGGAATAAACGAAAGCAAATCGATGTCTATATTATTCACCAGATCGATTACTTTATTTAATTCGTCCAAAAAATTGTTATGGGTTTTTTGCCACTCCTCGTCCGAAAGCTCGTTCACTTTATTCGACCAATAACCTGCGGGCCAATCGGGTGATTTCCAATCGGGATCGATCATATAATTTAAAATATCTTCCTGTGCTATTCGCATATGTTCCAACTCTTCCCAAACAGAATGCAGGTTTTCATTTGGTCTGATGTTTCTTAATTCGGGAGTAATATTGTTTAAAGCTTTTGCTATTGGTACAAACGCCTGACCGCCCCTTAAAGAATTAACCAGATGTTTTCTTAATCTTTCCATAATCTATTTATCATTATTCTTTTTGTTCATCATAATTCCGGCTGCTGCACTAATTGCAGCGGCTGTTAAATTTTTATTATTGTTTTTCATTTAACCTCCTTGTATGTGATTCGATTATCTTTAATACTAAGCTCGATTCTTTAATTAGAATAATAGAAGCGGCGGTTATGCAGATTATCCCGATTATTGTTAACGCAACGGTTAATACTGTAGATATTTCACCCCAACTGATTGTTATTCCACCTATAATTCCCGCAACGGCAAAAATACATATTGATGAATAAAGAAACACAAGTGCATTCCTGAAATATCTCGCTCTCAAAAGAAGAAGATCGATCATTTCACCGGATGTTGAATGTTTATTATCTATTTGGTGATGTACTTCATCGTGCAGACGATTTGATCTGTTCGAAGTAGATAAAATTAGCAAAGCAGAGCCGGGTAAAAGCAAAAGCGGGCTAAGCCATATTCCTATCAAATCCATTTTTATTTCTTCTGCAAAAATTTGAAAGATGATAATTAATATAACTTTATAATAACATTCTAAAAAAACGCAGTCAAATCAATCCAAGCTGTTTAAATAAAACAATGCCCAAAGAAATTGTTACAACAGAACCGAGCGTACTTATTAAAACGATGTTTCCGGCTAATTTTCCGTTGCAGCCCATTGCCTGCGCCATAATAAAACTTACGATAGCCGTAGGGCAAGCAAACAGTATAAACATAATCCCCAGGTCCATCGCTCTGTACCCAAACAGGTAAGCAAAGTAAGTTAATACGGCAGGCACAACAATAAGCTTAAGTATCGATGAGTTGAATGCCAGCGTCGAAGCACGTTTGATGTTTTCAATATTCAAAGAGCCTCCTATGCCTATTAGCGCAAGAGGCAGTGCAACATCTGCGAGGAAGTTTCCTGTAGTAAAAAGCATCGAGGGTAATTCTATTTTAAAATATGAAAAAGGCAATGCGACAATTACGGCAATTATTAGCGGATTTAGAATTATTTCCTGAACCGTACCTTTCAAGTTAAGCTTTCTTATTTTCCTCATAGGAACAGTAAGAATAATAACAGCAAGCACATTATAAACAGGTAAAAGAAATGCAAGTATTAAAGAAGCTTTGCCTAGCCCTTCGTCTCCGAAAAGATTGGATATGATTGCAAGCCCGACAATTGCATAATTACTACGGTAAGCCCCCTGAACAAAAACGCTCAAATCTCTGCCGTCTTTTATAAAAAGGGAAGACAAGCCCCAAACTATAAAGTACACCAGTAAAGTGCCCACATAAATAAATATTATTTGTCCCATATCTAACGCCGCGGTTAGATCGAGCACAGAAATTTTCATAAAGATAAATGCGGGAAGAGAAACATTAAAAACAAATTTGGAAATTACATCCACAAAGTTTTCTTTAATTACTCCAACTCGTTTAATGAAATAACCCAGCAATATTATTAGAAAAACGGGCAGAACGATGTTTGTTGTGAATATTATGTTTTCTAACATGAATTTTATTTAAATAATTGAATCGTTTTTTGTATAATTAAAAAAGATATTTAAATATATTTAGTAAAATATGGAAAATAAAATGCCCACTTCAATATTAGATTTATTCACAGATGAGGACATTATTTCAAAAATAAAATTGAAGTTGCCCAAACTTTTTCAGATAGCTGAATTAGAGAGTCAAAGAGCAGGGAAAATTGGAATGGAGGTAGGTTCACTCAGAGAAAGAATATTGGTTGCACTATTAATATATTATTTTAAAGAAGAAAATATTAATTCGGAAATACCTATTACTGAACCAGAAATTGATGTAAGAGTAAATAATGAACCACTATCTATTAAAACAAAAACTGGTACAGGATTCAGTGGAGTTAAACTAATATGGACTGTAGACGCACAAAATGCAAAAGAGTTTAGAAATAGTTATATTCCTTCTATGGGAATGCTCTACACTAACATAAATTGGAATTCAGAAGGTGGATTGTATTATGGGCTCAAGATTAACGTCTAATAAAAAAGGGACAACCACAAGTTCTTTTGGCACAAATGGTAGAGTTAATCACGACTCCTCAAAGTTTTACAGTAGCAGATTATATGAAGGCATTACAATTGCCAAGAAAATTAAGTATATAGAGAATCCAATTCCAGATGCAAGATTGAATAAAATCTATTGCAAAACTAGCGAATCAATGAATGAACTTCCCAATAATAGTGTTCACTTAATGATTACTTCGCCGCCATATAATGTCACTAAAGAGTATGATGAAAATCTCAATCTTGAAGAATACTTAAATTTACTCAAAGAAGTATTTAAGGAAACATCTAGGGTTCTTGTCCCTGGAGGTAGGGCTTGCATAAATATTGCTAATCTGGGAAGAAAACCTTATATCCCCTTGCATGCTTACCTAATTAATATAATGCTTGACCTTGGATTTTTAATGCGTGGTGAAATAATCTGGGATAAAGGATCAAGTGCAAGTGGATCAACAGCTTGGGGAAGTTGGTTATCGGCAGCTAATCCCGTTTTAAGGGATATACATGAATATATATTAATATTTTCTAAAGAAACTTTAACTTTACAAAGTAAACAACGTGAAAGTACAATTAAAAAAGAAGAATTTTTAGAATATACAAAAAGCGTATGGCATTTTTCAGCCGTTTCAGCAAAGAAAATAGGCCATCCTGCTCCTTTCCCTGAAGAATTACCAGATAGATTAATAAAATTATATTCCTTTAAAAATGATATTATATTGGATCCCTTTGTAGGTAGCGGAACAACGTGCATATCGGCTTTAAAAAACAAAAGAAACTTTGTTGGTTATGATGTAAATAAAGATTATGTCAAACTTGCAGAGAGAAGAATATCAGAATACGCAAATCAAGGCGAACTATTTAAATAGCGCTTATTATCTGAGAAAAATTATTCTTTAATTCTGCGTTTTGGTAGTTGAAAAATTTAAAATCGATTTGAACTTTTCAGGAACAGATACAACCTTCTTTCTGTTATAATCAAAAAACACAATCCCGGTTTTTACAACAGCGATTAAGGTTCCTGTATTTTTGTTGGTGCAACGATACACAAAGTCGCAGCCAGCGCGGGCGATGTCAGTCACTGCAATTTCAACCAATATTATATCGCCGTAAAATCCTTCTGCTTTATATTGAACGGCTGCATCGACCATAATTATTCCTGCACCGTCAACATCAAGTTCAGTAAAGCCGTTGCGTTTTAAAAATCTTAATCTTGCTTCGTGTGCAATTGAAAGTACTGCATCGTTACCCAAATGCCCACCGTAGTTTATATCGCTTATGCGAATCGGGATTTCTGTTTTGAAGATAAATTTATCGGGAAGTTCTATTTTAACTTTTGGCATAGATATTTTTTACAATATTTAATAATAAGAGATTTTTAAAAACTAATTTATTAAACATAAATAATAATTATTGAAAATTATTACTGTAGTAATATTAAACGCTTAGTTTTATTACTATATTGTCTAGACTTCACTTCTAGAAAAAATTACTTAAAGGGCATGTAATAAATAATAGGTGCAAATATGAAAATAGATCAAAAAACGATTGTTAACGAACTGAAAGAACTGCTAAAGAAAAAATTAAAAGTAGATGTTTTGGAAGTAGTACTTTACGGTTCTCAACTGAAAGGAACCGCAACAGAGAACTCTGACTTTGATGTCGTGATTATTTTGAAAGATAATTATGACTGGAAAACGAAAAGGGAAATAAATGATTTATGTTATGAACTAGATTTAAAATATGATATTTTCTTGGATGCACTAATTATATCTGAACAAGAATTGAAAAACAGCATCAGAGGGAAACATCCTCTTTTCTCCGATGCATTAAAAAATGGCTATAGAATATGACAAGCAAAGATGATAACAGATTACTTATAGAGTACAGACTCAAACAAGCTCAAGAAACGATACTTGAAGTTGAAAAATTAATTAATGAAAATCTCTTAAAAGTTGCGGTGAACAGGATTTACTATGGTATTTATTATTCCTTATGTTCGTTAGCTTTAAAATACGATTTTAGGACATCGAAACATTTACAACTCATTGGCCGGTTTAATAGAACTTTTGTTAAGGAAAAAAAAGTATCTTCCAGGTATGGAAAAATATTACGTAAATCTTTCAGAAACCGAACTGAAGGAGATTATACGCCTTACGTTGAATTTAATGAAGAAGAGGTTAAAGTAATGTTTTCGGAAATGAAAAGAGTTTATAGGAATGATTGGGGATTTAATTAAAGGGTAAAAGTAAATGATTTTAATATCGAGGTTCACTATCCTAAGTATAAAAATGAATTTTATTAAACATGTACAAAAGATATTACATAAAATTATTTTAATAACTGATGTTACACAAAAAAGTAAGTGATAAAGAGATGACATCTTTCTTTTTCGATGAAACAAAAACCAAGGCCCCTTTTTCGATGAGATATTGAATATTTGTTTTCTTTAAGTAAGATGTCATCTCTCTATTTTGCGTTGTGAAAGGAAACATATATAAAGTCACGCTCGTAAAATAGTTTATAAATTTTTGTGGGTTTTGTAAAATATTTTAATCTAACATTTCACAAATCTCTGTAACCTCAATAGGAACAATTGAGTTTTCACTTTATTATCATTAAGTTTTAATCGAAACGATAATACACTTCTTCGTAAATAGTAATATCAAATTATAAATTGGATTCTAATATTGGATGAATCGAAAAACGAAATAGTAGTTTATGATTCCAAATCGATTCGAGGAAAAATATACACCGTTCATGAGGTCCAAGTAATGTTGGATAGTGATTTAGCCGAGTTTTACGGAGTGGAAACAAAGCAGCTAAACAGAGCAGTGAAACGAAATATAGATAGATTCCCAAAAGAGTTTATGTTCCAATTGGGAGAAGATGAATGGGAAGATTTGAGGTTCCAAATTGGTACCTCAAAAACCGGGAGAGGTAGAAGGTGTTATTTACCCTATGTCTTTACCGAGAAGGTGTTGCGATGCTCTCAGGCGTGTTAAAAAGCGAGACGGCTGTAAAAATTAGCACTTTCGCTTTTAGAAAACCTAAATAAAATGGATAATGTTAAGTGAGTAGTAATTGAGTTTTTACATTATTATCATTAAGTTTTAACCGAAACGATAAACACACCTCGCAAATTTCCTTTTTAATGCGGCGAGGGGGAAAAGATACAGTATGCGGGAACTAATATTTATGCAGTGTTGTAGGGTAACAAGATTTTATATATAAATGAATTTAACATTGTGACTTGAACACTATTTTTTTACGCATTTCCAGATAAAATTTTTTAAAGTTAGGTTTACAAATAAAATAGGGCATAATAGAAAAAGATAATAGGGTAAAGATATGAATAAAATAGACTGGTCTAAAAACCACATTTTAAAAATCAGCAATGAAACTGAATGTCTTGATGATATTTTAGAAGATGACATAAAGAAATACAGAGACAAAATAGAACCTTGGCTTACTGCCGTTTTTCAAAGCGAACACCTTGCTCTCTTAGCTGGAACTGGTTTAACCTCTGCTGTTGCATCACTTGCTAAAGTTAATGCACCGGGGATGGATAGAATAGCGTTTATAGAATACGGTGAGCAGATAAAAAAAAGCGCTGATTCACAGGCAAATGAAATGAAACGAGGTGAAGCAAATATTGAAGATGACCTTCGTGTTGCTATTGAACTTTACAAAGGACTTCTTATTCAAGGTGAAGACGCAAAGGCTAAAACACTTAAAAATGATATTGACGCTAAACTTATCGATTTTATAAAAAAAGTTCTGAATGCAGAAAGGGAGTTCCTCAAAAAAGAAGGTAATGCTTTAACCTATTTAAAATCTTTTCTAATTAGTTTTGCCAGCAGAACAGCATCACGGGATCGTCTTAATATTGTTACAACCAATTACGACCGCTTTATTGAGTATGGCTGCGACATGGCGGGAATACTTGTTCTTGATAGTTTTACCGGAAAAATCACACCTGTTTTCAGAACGAATAAACTGGAATTGGATTATCATTATAATCCGCCAGGTATTCGAGGGGAACCGAGATACGTAGAAGGTGTGATTAAATATACAAAGCTTCATGGTTCATTGGATTGGCGGTTTGAAGATAACAAAATATTAAAAGCACCATTACCTTTTGGTGCAGATGAAAAGCATCCAGGTATTCCGGAAAACCCTTTTGACCATGTTGTTATCTATTCCAATTCCGTGAAAGATATAGAAACGATTTATTTCCCTTATGCTGAATTGTTTCGTGATTTTTCAACCGCTGTCTGCCGTCCAAATTCTGTTGTAGTTACTTACGGATATGGGTTTGGAGACTCTCATATTAACCGTATTCTTGCAGATATGCTAACTATTCCATCTACACATTTGGTTATTATCTCTTGGGATAGGGTGAATGGTCGAATACAAAATTTTGTAGAAAAAAATAATCATTCCCAATTTACATTACTCATAGGCAATCATTTTGGCGATTTAAAAACATTAGTAGATAATTATCTCCCTAAAGCCGCGATTGATAGAATCACAGAGAGAGAACAGCGCGTTCTGGAAAAAAGAGGTAAAGATAATAGTTCTAAATCCCCAAAAACAGGAGATTCGACAGATGAACCCTTCTGATATTAACTATGATGATTTAAGAAACCTTACAATTGGAACCGTAGAATCGGTTTCTCCGAGTGAGATAAGGGTACTTCTGGATTTAAATGCTCCGCAAAATACCGCCCTAAACACCGGTACCCCTACACTTTTCCCGAAAATAAATGGATATGTGCTCCTCCCAAATGAAGCAGGGGCGTTAATAGGTATGATTTCATGGATTGGAATCGAGCATTCACCTTATCCGAAGCGAAAAGGATTTAAGGATTTTGATTTAGTCGATTTACCATTCCCTTTGCGCAAAATGTCTATCAGCCCTCTGGGTATTTTAAAGAAAGAAGATAAAGGTTATAAAATCGAACGCGGGGTTTACAGTTATCCTTCTGTTGGTGATGCTGTAGTAATTCCAACACATGAACAATTGCAATCAATTGTTGAAAACAAAGACGAAAATGCAAAGATTAAGATTGGAAATTCACCTCTTGCTGCAAATGCTCCTGTTTATGTGGACCCAGAT
>BDSV01000229.1 GCA_002898075.1 bacterium BMS3Abin03 | reverse complement strand
ACTAATTAAGGTCATTATTTTTCACAAACTCCTCCCCATCCCAATACCTCAACTCTTTCTCAAGTATTTTCCTGTACTCAACTGTGTTTGTTAAAGGTAGATTGAGTTTTCCGGATTTTACGAGTTTGTCTCTTGCCATTAAAAATACATCTGTGTAATCAATAAGTATAAGATTTATATCTTTATCAAATCTGTATTCAATGCTTCCGTCTGTTCTGTGATTTCCTTCTAGAATGTGAAATCCAAACTCTTTGCTCTTTTCATAGAAATGCATGTCTGCTGAGGTTGGTATGTTATACCGTTTATTTCTGTATATGGTCACATCGGTTTTAGGCAGTAAAATATAACTGTTAAATTCTGCGGGTTTAATTCCTTCAAAAGTATATTTTGGGGTTGCCGGTGCCTGCCCGTCAAGTTTATCTACATCAACAGAAAAAAAAGCGGATGTATTATATGCATTATTAATGCAGGTTCCCACAACTTCATCCATTCCATCCTCGTTAAAATCGCCGACAATTGCAGAATAGATTCTGCCGGCATTCCAAAAGGTTCCCTTTAGCCGTTTGCCAGTGGCAGCGTCAAGTTTATAAACAGCAGATGGATAAAGTGAGTTGTGCGCAATTACATATAAAATTTCTTTATTATCCTCAACTCTCACGTCCATCAAATCCGATTGGTAAATTGTACTATGCTTTGTCTCTTCTGTTTCAACAAAATCCTGAAATTGATAACTCCATATAAGGTTCTTTCTCTTATCGTAACAAACTAAACCGTAGTTTTTTCCCGTAATAGTAGTATCACCGGGCTGTTCCATACTAATAATTACCTCATTGATGCCGTCGTTATTTATGTCAACTAACCGGTTAGATTTTATCATAAAATTATATGAAGCACCAACTCGTGTGGTCCAAAGCGTTTGGTTGTACTTGTTTTTCACAAACACTATGTTGTCTTGAAACTTAAGAAAAGCAGGGTTTGTATCCATCTTAATAAAAATAAGGTAAGCGAACACAAGGATGAAAAATGTAGTTATTAAAACGGAGACTTTGTTGTTTTTTATGCCTTTTGCTGTTCTTGTAATTATTTTCTGCTTCCTAATATCAATAAGTTTCCTGCTGTCTAAAAGGTCATCAAATGTTTTTATGCCTGTAAGATTTAACTTTCTGCTGGGAAAATCACCTTCAAGAGTTTTAAGTTTTTCTTCTGCAAAAGGCAAATCTTCTTCCGGCATAACGAAGGTTTGAATCGGTGAGAAGAATACATTTTCAACTTTCTTTTCTATTACTTCTTTCGATGTTGGAAATAAGCCGCCGTCTTTTTCCAACCCGCCGGTTAATGCTATCCCTTTGCCGGTTTTTATAACAACAAGTGAATTGTAATAGTCTAACAGTTCTTCGATAAATGCGATTGTAAGTGCGGCACCGAGTGAATTGCCCCTGTAAAACCCAACTCTTTTATCAAATTGAATAACAACTTTATGATGGTCGGCAATCTTTCTTCTGTAACACCTTACAACTTCCACGGCTTTCTGCCAAGATGTTTCTACCTGTTTTTGTAAACGCAATTCGATTTTTACTTCGCTTGGTATCAGGATGAATTTATTCTCATCTTTTGCTTTGGAAACTTTTATTGTTACGGTTTCTAAAATCCCCGTAACGATTTGTGATTGTAAACCGTCGTTTTCTTCCAACAGTGGAAAGCAAAGTCTGTCTGTTATTAATTCACCGGGAATTTTTCCATTTAAAACATTTTTAAATTGTTCCAACTTTTTATGGAGTCTCTGAGCCGAATTTTTAAGTGGAGATTTAATTTCCGATTCTGGCAAGTACTTTTCTATTTTATTTATTTGCTCTATAATTGATTGTGTGACGGATGGGTTTAAACAGTATGGATCAAATTTATTTAATAAAGAAATGTATCTTTGAATAAACTCCGGTATGTATGCTTCTATAATATGTTCATTGCCGGAGCCGAAAAGGATATTGTAATATTCGTATAAAATTAAGAAGGAAGATTTTGAAGATACAACAGAGTAAAATTTCTGTCTTAGCTGTGAAGTTTTTAACTCAACATTATATACATTATCATTCATTTAAAAAGATAGAGATTATTCCGCCGCTATTGAGCTTGTCATCTACACTAAAAGTGTTGTGATTTATTAATATAAATTAAGTAAAATAAATACAACTTAGAAGCATCGGTTATCCAAAGGATTCCTTCGTAAAAGCCCGGTTAATAATTGTTTAACCGTTTTAACGGTTTAAAGGATTTTCACACAGCATCTTTAAGTAGAGAGACTTGCAAGCTCAATTTAATCCACGACTCGAAAAAGTCGTAGTCAATAAAAATTAAAATTTATGCCTTCAGCACAAGCTCTAAAGCTGACAGCAATTGATGAAACAGACCTGCTGTTTATCTATTCCATAAACAATTAGATTCAGCCAATTTCTATCTCTTCAAAACTTTCTTTAAGAATCCGCTTTTCATCTTCCAATTTTTTGTTTTCATTCATAAGCTTCACTACTTCTTCATCATTATCTGCTGATTCTATTCTTTTATGATTCTCTTTTATCTGTTCATCAATTTTGTACAGCTTGAACTTAAGCACCGTATCTCTTGCGTACTTCTGCAAAATTATTCCGGGGGTTTCGGATGGATTTCTTTCTTCCCAATTACTGCTGATCGCATATTTATCAAAAGTTATTTCCCTCAAGTAAGCTTCAAGCTTATCATCCTTAATTTTATCAATCAGCAAACTAACGTTAACGCTTTCCTGTTCCAGGAACTCGTTTATTACAAGTCCTGCAAGCACGTTATGATATTCAATTTCAAATTCATCCGGGTTTATATATTTTGTAATGAATTCTACAATGCGAAGTTCTGCATCGAACAAAAGCTTTATTATTTCTTTTTCTAAGTTGTACAGAACAGGATCCGATTTTTCGATGATCTCTGAAATACTGCCGGACGCTTCCTCTTTTGTGGTTCGGCTTACTTGTTCTCTCTGCGGCTGCTTCCTAACTTTTCTTATCGCATTGATAAGTTCTGATTCGAGAAGCATTTCACGCAGGTTGAATTTTTTGGCAATGTTCTTTAGTAATAAATTTCTTTTCAACTCATCATCAATTAATGCAAGCAGACTCACAAGCTCCCGGATAGATTCCGCAGTCGAAGCCGGGTCATCAAACCTGCCCTGCTTTTCAAAATATCCCGATTGATATTCGAGAAAGTTCTCGGCTTTCTTCATCAGGTCTTCAAACTTATCCTTACCATATTTATTAACAAACGAATCCGGGTCTTCGCCCTCGGGCAGTGCGGCAATTTTAACTTCAATATTTTTTTTCAGCAAAAGCTCTATGCTTCTCATTGCTGCCTTAATCCCTGCTGAGTCGGCATCGAACAGAAGGATGGCGTTTTTTGTATATCTTGAAAGAAGCTGTACCTGCTCATCGGTTAATGCAGTTCCCGAAACCGCTACTACGTTTTTTACACCTGCCTGGTAAAGCGATATTAGGTCCATATAACCCTCGACAACTATGGCTTTATCGAGTCTTCTTATTTCATCCTTTGCAAGAGATAAGCCGTAAAGAGTTCTGCCTTTAACGTAAATAAGCGATTCGGGTGAGTTAATATATTTAGCTGATTTATCCTCCGGATTTAAAATTCTACCGGCAAAGGCAACTACTCTTCCGTTCGGGGAAAAGATCGGAAAGATAAGTCTGCCCGAAAGTTTATCATAATACCTGCCGTCGCTGCTTTTTCCTATCAAACCTAATGCTGCGGCTTTATCTAAATCAATTCCTTTGCTTTTAAGATAGCTTACAAAATTTTCCCAGCCGCTGAGTGCGTAACCCAACCCGAATGTACGCCACATTTGTGTTTTAATACTTCTGTTTTGAAGATAGTTTCTTGCACCTTCGCCTTCGTCATCGTTAAGAAGATTGTTCGAGTAATAGCGTGCGGCTTCGGTGTTTATATCGTAAAGTATCTCCTGCTCGGATTGCTGCTCTGTTGTTTCCGGCGAATCATATTCTAATTGGATACCAAACTGTTCAGCCATTTCCTGCACAGCTTCGACAAAAGATATTTTTTTATAATCCATTAAAAACTTAAAAACATTTCCGCCGGCGTGGCAGCCAAAGCAGTGGAATATTTGTTTCTCTTCGCTTATGGTAAACGACGGAGTTTTTTCAGTATGGAAGGGACACAAACCCACATAATTTTTTCCGCGCTTACGCAGTTGAACATATTCCGATATCACATCAACAATATCTGCTGTGGATCTGATTTCTTCTATTTTATTTTCCGGTATCCGCATATTATTTTCTATCGTGTTGTATGAAACGGTTATCCATAGGACTAATACAGATAAATTGTAAACTATATAATTATTCCATAGGGGTTGTCGAAAAAGTAATATTTAATAGTTTGTCATCCCCACGAATCTTGCCTCACGGCAGGCAGAATTGGAAATCTAATTTGTACTAATGGTTTTAGATTCGCGTTTGCACGGGAATGACAAGGTTACAATACTTTGAGGACAATCCATTAATAAACAAGAATCAACTAATAGTAATAGTTTTTACACTCTTGTAAATTTATATTTTTATCATTTAAGATTTATGAATACTCTCTCAAAATTTAACCAATTCTAATTACTTTTTCTCTATCCCTGCATTATCTTATATTTGTAAATTACAATAATAAATAACCCTAAAAAGTGCAAAACTTTTATACTAAAAATAGCATTTTAATTTTTCTTCCTGCAAAAGATTTTAACGAAGAGGAATATCTCATCACTTTGCGGGTTTTTCAAAAAGCCGGTAAAAATACATTTATAACTTCGGATGCGCATAATGCCTGTACAGGTGCAAATGGATTGAAAGTTCAGGCAGATACCAATTTTTATAATGTGAATGAAAATAATTTTTCTGCGGTTGTATTGATCGGCGGTAAAGGAAGTAAAGAATATTGGGATAATGAAAACCTATACAGGATAGTGCAGAAGTTCAAATCTGCGCGTAAAGTTGTTGGAGCAATTTGCAGCGCACCCATTATCTTAGCACGAGCCGGTCTGTTAACAGCAATTCCCGCAACCTGCTGGGCAGAAGATAAAAACGAACTTATAAATGCCGGAATAGATTATCGAGACAGAAACGTGGTGCTTGAAGGAAATATCGTTACTGCAAGCGGACCGAAAGCAGCAGAGCAGTTTGCCGAAACTGTATTGAATCTGATAAAATGAATCTTGGTACTCTGGATGCACTTAGAAACAAGATGTGAAAGGATATGATCGAATCGATAAAAAAATATTGCAATAGCTTAACGGAATACTCAAGGTACAAAACGAGAGAAGTTTATGTTGGCGATGTTCCGCTCGGCGGAGATAATCCCATAAGAATTCAATCGATGACTATTACCGATACGATGGATACCGTTGCCACGGTCGAGCAGACAATCCGCATGGTTAACGCAGGATGTGATTACGTGAGAATCACCGCTCCGGGCATTAACGAAGCAAAAAATCTGCAAAACATAAAAGATGAATTACGAAAACGGGGATACACCGTTCCGCTTATCGCAGATATTCATTTTACACCCAACGCCGCGGAAGTTGCTGCAAAGATCGTTGAAAAAGTCCGTGTGAATCCTGGAAATTATGCAGACAAGAAAAAATTTGAATCGATTGAATATAATGACGCAGAATATGATGCGGAAATTGAAAGGATCAGAGAAAAATTTTCTCCACTCGTGAAAATTTGTAAAGAATACGGAACCGCAATGCGAATCGGAACGAATCACGGTTCGCTTTCGGATAGAATTATGAGCCGTTACGGCGATACGCCTCTCGGTATGGTTGAATCGGCACTTGAGTTTGTTAGAATTTGTGAAGATTTAAACTACCGCGATATCGTTCTTTCGATGAAAGCAAGTAATCCGAAAGTAATGGTTCGGGCATACCGGCTTCTGATTCAAAAGATGGAAGAAAATAATATGAATTATCCGCTTCATCTCGGGGTAACGGAAGCAGGCGGAGGCGAAGACGGAAGAATAAAATCTTCTGTGGGAATCGGTTCTCTGTTGGAAGACGGAATAGGCGATACAATAAGAGTCTCATTAACCGAAGATCCTGAATATGAAGCACCCGTGGCAATTTCTTTGGTAAAAAGATATGATAACCGTGCAAATCATTCTCCCATCAAGCCAATTGATGAAATACCGGTCGATCCTTTTAATTACAACAAAAGGGAAAGCTTTGAAGTTGCGGGAATCGGCGGAAGCAATGTTCCTGTTGTTTTTGCTGATTTGAGTGATAAGAAAATTATTTCACATAACGAGCTTAAAGATATCGGCTATTTGTATAATGAAGAAACCGATACGTGGATGATGAGCGATACTGCGGCTGATATAATTTATTCCGGCAGCAGCTCCCTTCCGTTTAATTGCCCGCAAGGATTAAAATCCGTTTACGATTATAAATTCTGGCAGGATTTAGGTTTACCCAAAGATAGTTTTCCGTTGTTGAATATCGATGAATATCTATCAAAAGAATATCGTCCGGGAGAATTAAATTTCTTGTCTATCAGCTTAGAACTGCTAAGCAGTGAATTAATTGCAAAAATCAGAAATGATAAAAAAACAGTTCTCGTTGTTGAAACGCAAAACGAACACGGAATGGCTGAACAACGGAGATTCTTTTTTGAGCTTATCAATCAGAATATTAAAAATCCTGTTATCATAAAAAGAAATTATGAAAACATAACCGCCGGTGAGCTTAGAATTTATGCTTCAACAGATTTGGGCGCATTACTGTTGGATGGATTCGGCGACGGTGTTTGGCTTAAATTTTCCGGCAAATTAAAAGAACATAGCGAAAGCAGCAAATATGTAAAGAACTTTGTTAAGAATGAATCTGTAAATAAATTGACAAACAGAACATTGTTCGGAATTTTGCAAGCTACCCGAACAAGAATTTCAAAAACAGAATACATTGCCTGCCCTTCCTGCGGCAGAACTTTGTTCGATCTGCAGGAAACTACAGAAATGATCCGCAGAAGAACAGAACATTTAAAAGGCGTAAAAATTGCCGTTATGGGCTGTATTGTTAATGGTCCCGGCGAAATGGCAGATGCAGATTATGGCTACGTGGGCAGCGGTGTCGATAAGATAACATTATACAGGGCAAAAAATATAGTAAGAAGGAACATTCCCGCTGAAAATGCCGTTGATGAATTAATTAATCTGATTAAAGAAGACGGTAATTGGTTTGAACCTGCAGGTTTGTTCAACAAAGCTATCATTAATTAAATTGATAAATTCGTTATTTTATATTATATTTAAAATCTTATTATGAAAGTAATTATTACTAATAGAAAGAAGTTTCTTAGAAGACTTAACATAGGGGAAATTACAAAAACCCCGAAAAACGAAAATTAGAATTACACCCCAATTTATACGGGGTGTTTTTTTTTATTATGAAATGCAAAGAGATAATTAAATATTTAGAAGAATGGGCGCCGAAAGCAGTAGCATGGGAACGAGACAACGTAGGATTACAGGTGGGTACGGATGAAAGGCAATTAAAAAATATTATGGTGAGTCTAGATCTAAACATAAATGTAATTGAAGAAGCGAAAAAGAAAAACTGTAATTTAATTATAACCCATCACCCGCTGCTATTTAATTCCCTGAATAAAATAGACACACAAACCGATACTACTTCTAAACTTATAGAAAAGCTTATAAAAAATAATATCACCCTTTACTCTGCACATACAAATCTCGATTTTACCAAACACGGTGTAAGTTTCCAGCTTGCCAAAAGAATTAAATTACAAAACATAAATTTCCTCACACACCTTTCAGAGCATCAGGTGAAGTTAGCTGTTTTCGTGCCGGAAGAAAATGTTGATGCAGTTGCCGCAGCAATTCATTCGGCAGGTGGAGGTATTATCGGCGAGTACTCCCATTGCAGTTTCAGATTAAGGGGAACGGGCACTTTTAAAGGATCTGATGCATCTAATCCTTATGTGGGCAAAAAAGGCAGACTGGAAAAAGTGAAGGAGATAAGATTAGAAGTGCTTATCGACACATGGAAATTAAGCAGTGTAACTGCAGCTATGAAACAAGCTCATCCGTACGAAGAAGTTGCGTATGATCTTTATCCGCTTAAAAATGAAAATGTAAACTATGGTGCAGGTGCTATCGGTGAGCTTGAAACAGCGATAAGCAAAAAGGAATTTCTGGATCATATTTCAAAAACACTGCGTATAAAAAATTTCAGATACAGTAACAGCAAATCAGATAAAATTAAAAAGGTTGCCGTGTGCGGCGGCTCCTGCAGCAATCTGTTGAATGTTGCAGTAAAGCAAGGCGCCGATGCATTTGTAACCGCCGATATTAAATACCATACTTTTCAGGAAGCAGAGAGTAAAATTCTTTTGATTGATGCAGGACATTACGAAACAGAAATTCATTCTCTCGACGAAGTTCAAAAGAGATTAAAATATTTTCTTAAAAAAGATTATAATTCAAAAGTTTATAAATATAAGGGTTCCACCAACCCGGTAATTTTTTATAACAATTAAGGAGCGTATTTAAATTGTATAACAGGTTAAGAATTCTTTATCGGCTTCAAATAATTGACGATCAGCTCGATGAACTTGAAGAGTTGAGAGGCGACCTGCCGAACGCGGTAAAAGAGCTGGAAGAGAAGATAAGCAGTTTTAAAGAAGATATATCAAGTAAAGAGAAAGAGCAGAAAGATTCTCTTAAAAAGCGTAACAGCAACGAACTTGATATTGAAAAACTTAAAGAGAATCAAAAAAAGTTTAAATCCCAGCTTTATCAGGTTAGAAACAACAAGGAATACGATGCCCTCACAAAGGAGATCGATCATACCGAAGAGCAGATAAAAAAGCTCGAAGATGAGAACAACCACCTTGCGGATTTGAGCAAAAGTCTAACTTTGCAGATTGAGGATATCAAGCCGCACCTTGCTGATTTGAAGAAAGAGCTAAAGGAAAAAGAAGCTGATCTAAAAGAAATAATAAAGGCAAACGAAAAAGAAGAAGCAAAGCTTCAAAAGGAAAGAAAGAAAATTGAGAGCGAAGTAAAAAAGGGTGACCTTTCGGCATATATGAGAATAAGAAAAGCTAAGAAAGGTAAGGCGGTTGTCACAATTAAAAGGTCCGCCTGTTCCGGATGCCATAATATAGTACCTTCTCAAAGGCAGTTGGAAATACGCCAGAATAACAAGTTATACTATTGTGAATACTGCGGCAGAATTTTAGTTTCAACAGAAATTTCGGAAATTGCTGCAAATTAATACCGAATCCGGAATTCTTTTCTGCTGAAATAAGCTCTATAATTTATTATATTTGCTTTAGCGTAGGAGTAAATGCTCCTCCGGTTAATTAATTATGTAAATGACAGGTTGTCTGTTTTGAAACGGGCAATTTATTTTTCAAAAGAATAATAAAATAGTTCAGTCCGGGCAATTGCTAACCCGAAACATCCGGGTTGGAGGAAAGTCCGAACTTCATAGAACAGGGTGCCGGGTAACGCCCGGGGGTTATGGGCGAAAGCTCATGGCTACTGCCAGTGCCGCAGAAAATATACCGCCCCGGTAATACGGGGTAAGGGTGAAAAGGCGGGGTAAAAGCCCACCGCTGCGGTGGTAACACCGGAGGCACGGTAAACCACACCCGAAGCAAGATCAAATAGGGAGATCGTTTTCCCGGTAATTCCGGGAGACGGGGTTGTTCGCTCCGATGGTCTCCGGGTAGATCGCTTAATCCCGCTGGTAACAGCAGGATGAGATAAATGATTGCCCCTACTACGTTAAAACTTCGTAGAGCAGGATCCTCAAATAAGAACCTATTCTACGAAGCTTAACTTCAATTAAGCGTAGGAGGACAGAATTCGGCTTACAGGGCTGAACTATTTTATTTGTTCTTTGCAATCCTAAACAAACTAAAGTATGCTGAAAAAACGTTGGGCTATAAAAAAAGTAAAAGATGAGTTCGCAGTTGAGGCACTTGCAGATTCCCTTAACATTTCGCAGATATTATCCGGTTTACTTGTTTTAAGGGATATCAAAACATATAGCCAGGCAAAGCGTTTTTTCCAGCCATCGCTCGATTCCCTTCACGATCCTTATTTAATGAATGGGATGGATGATGCAACTTACCGCCTGATAAAAGCACTGACTGAAAACGAGCTGATTACCATTTACGGCGATTATGATGTCGACGGTACGTGTGCAACGGCACTTCTGTATCTTTTCTTAAAAGAACTCGATGCTAATGTTGAGTATTACATTCCTAAAAGATTAACCGAGGGTTATGGTATATCCAAACAAGGAATAGACCAGCTAAAGAGCAGGGGAACTTCGCTTCTGATTAGTGTCGATTGCGGAATAACGGCAATAGACGAAACCAAATATGCAAACGAGATCGGGTTGGATGTTATCATTTGCGATCACCATCAGCCGAAAAAGGAAATACCTGATGCACTTGCCGTTCTCGATCCCTTAAAGCCAAATTGTAATTACCCGTTTAAATATCTCTCGGGTGCGGGAATTGCATTTAAATTAGCACAAGGTTTGGCAGACAGAATAGGAAAGCGAGAGATGCCGCTTCAATACCTTGATTTGGCTGCTCTTGCCGGTGCTGCCGATATAGTTCCTTTAACAAATGAGAACCGAGTTATTGTTTACGAAGGATTAAAATTGATTAATGAAACACCCCGACCGGCAATAGAAGCGCTGCTGGAAATGAGCCGTCTTATGCCGGGGACTTTGAATTCGGGACAAATAGTATTTACACTTGCTCCGAGAATAAACGCAGTAGGAAGAATGGGCGATGCCAACCGTGCGGTCGAGCTAATGATAACAAAGAATAAAGAAGATGCAATTAAGCTGGCTCAGGTTCTGGAAACTGAAAACTACGAGCGAAGAAAAATAGATGTCGATACTTTTGATGCCGCAATGGAACTGGTTGAAAGTTCACTCGATCTTGATAACGACCTGGCAATTGTTCTTCACCAGGATAAATGGCATCCCGGTGTAATTGGAATTGTTGCATCGCGCCTCGTTGAGAAATATTACAGACCTACGGTTATGTTAACAACTATTGACGGTGTGGCAAAAGGTTCTGCAAGAAGTATTTCTAATTTCAATATTTACGAAGCGCTGCAGCAGTGTGAAGATTCCCTGATTCATTTCGGCGGTCATCAGGCGGCGGCAGGGCTTGCGCTGGAGGTTAACAAAATAGAGGAGTTCAAAGAAAAGTTTAACGAAGTAGTTCGCAGTTCGGTTACCGAAGAAGACCTGTGCCCGGAAATTTCCGTGGATGCACGTGTAAAGTTTTCCGAGATAACCCCGAAGTTCATCAGAATACTGGATAGATTCGCACCTTTTGGTCCCGGTAATATGCGTCCTGTTTTTATATCCGAAAACATTTCGGTAGTTAATACACCGAGAATTGTGGGGAATAACCATCTTGTTTGTACTGTAAAACAGGAAGGATGTGAAAAAGTTTTTGATTGTATCGGTTTTAATCTCGGTGAATTTTACGATATTTTAATGGAAGAGAAAAATAATTTAAAATTTGCTTACACGATTGATAAAACAGTACGCGACGGACGAACTTATCCGCAGTTCAGAATAAAAGATATTAAAACAAATGAAAACAGCCAGGAGACTGCATAATGTCGGGACACTCAAAATGGTCCACCATTAAAAGAAAAAAGGGTGCGCAGGATGCTAAAAGAGGCAAGCTCTTTACTAAGTTAATTAAAGAAATTACTATTGCTGCAAGAGAAGGCGGCGGCGACCCTAATACTAACCCTCGCTTAAGACTTGCGGTTGATAACGCAAAAGCCGCAAATATGCCCGCCGATAATATCGACAGGGCAATAAAAAAAGCTACCGGCGAACTGGAGGGAGTTACTTATTACGAACTTACCTATGAGGGATATGGTCCCGGCGGCATTGCTATACTGGTTGAAGTTGCAACGGATAATAAAAACAGAACCGTGGCGGATATTAGACATATATTCAGCAAGTACGGCGGAAGTATGGGAGAGACCGGTTCGGTTGCCTGGATGTTCGACCGTAAGGGAGTAATTACCCTGCCGGCACAGGATAAAACCGAAGATGATATACTTGATATTGTTTTAGAAGCAGGCGCAGAAGATCTTCAAACCGAAGAAGACTTTTTTGAAATTCAAACGGACCTTGAGAATTTCGAACCGGTCCGGAAAGCATTAGTTGCTGCCGGTTTGAACATTGAAAACGCATCCCTGCAATGGATAGCAAAAAATACTGTCGAAATAAAAGATGAGACGGCGGAAAAAGTTATGAAACTTATTGATGCGCTGGAGGATAACGACGACGTACAGAACGTTTATTCCAACGCAGACTTTGATGAAGATTTGATCAATCAACGAACATAAGCCCTATAACATTCGGGTATGGTAAAACATGATAATTATTGGTGTTGATCCCGGAACTAACATAACCGGTTTCGGGATAATTAAATTTGAGAAGAACAATTATTACAGAATTGCAAGCGGTGTTATAAAGCTTCCGTCCCAAAAACCTATTCCGCAACGGCTCAAAACAATTTACAGCGAAATAAACAAGCTTATTAAAACTTACAAACCGGATGAGTTCGCAATTGAAACGGCGTTCTACGGAAAGAATGTTCAATCGGCAATGAAGATCGGGTACGCACGCGGTGTATCAATTCTTGCGGCAGTTCATAACGGCATTCCAACGAGTGAATATTCGCCGAGAGAAATAAAAAAATCGGTTGTCGGAAGAGGCTCTGCATCGAAGGAGCAGGTAGGTTTTATGATAAAATCCCTTCTTGTAATTGATCAGCAGAATATGAAAACCGATGAAAGCGATGCGCTGGCAATTGCGTTGTGCCATGCATTCAGGATGAAAAACCCGGGAAAGAAGAGCATGAACTGGAAGCAGTTTACAGAAACCTTTCCGGAAAGAATAATCAGTTAATGAAGGTAAAAAGATGATAGGATTCTTAAGCGGCAAAGTAATTTCTTCCAAACCCACTGAGATTTTGATCGATGTAAACGGAGTTGGCTACACCGTTTACATTTCAATCAATACATTCGAAAAAATTTCAGATAAAGAAATTGTTGCACTTTACATACATACACACGTTAAGGAAGATTCGATTACATTGTTCGGTTTTTCCTCGGAGTCAGAAAAGGAAATGTTTGAACTGCTTATTTCAATAAGCGGAATAGGACCGAAACTTGCGCTCAGTTTATTATCCGGGATTCAAACTGAAGATTTAAGGGATGCGATTCTGAACGGAGACGTTACACGTATAATTGCAATTCCCGGCATTGGTAAAAAGACGGCGGAAAGATTAATATTGGAACTCAAGTCAAAAGTAGGAGAAGTGCGTGTTGAAGGAGAGCCGGTTGTTCATCACGGGGTTAAACAGGAAGCAGTTGCGGCTCTTACTACTTTGGGTTATAATTATACAACTGCAGAAAAAGTAGTGCGGCAAATTCTTGCATCATCACCAGCCTGTACTTTGGAAGAGCTGATAAAAAAATCACTCGGTGAGTTGAATAAATAAAATTCCAACAGACAAACAATAAAATCCAAATAAATTTTAAACAAAAATTTTCAAATTACCTTTGTAGTTAACTCGGCTAATCCTTCAATTCCTGCTTTAATAACATCGCTCTTACTAACTTTACAAACACCTTTCGGTGTTCCGGTAAAAATCAAATCTCCTTCTTCCAATGTCATCAACGAAGAAAGATACTGAACTAATTCAGCAGGTTTAAAAATCATCTTATTTAATTTATCGCGTTGTCTTTCTTCATCATTAACGGTTAGAAATATCTCTTCATCTAAAGAAAGATTGTAATCATCCCTCAAAACAAACTCAGATAAAACTGCAGATGTATCGAAGCACTTTGCAATTGTCCACGGATGTCCCTTACTTTTTAATTTTGATTGAACATCGCGCAAAGTCATATCCAATCCTACACCGTAAGCAGCAATTGCATTTTCAGCGTCTTTTAGAGAAGCATCTTTAATTTTACTTCCGATGAGCAGCACCAATTCAACTTCGTGATGCATTTCTTCCGAAAAGGAGGGATAAATAATGTTATCACCCGAATAAATA
Organism: bacterium BMS3Abin03; assembly: GCA_002898075.1. GTDB lineage: Bacteria > Bacteroidota > Ignavibacteria > Ignavibacteriales > Ignavibacteriaceae > BMS3ABIN03. The sequence goes on along the minus strand of BDSV01000229.1, from coordinate 9,346 downwards.
ACTGCCGAAGCTGGTTTTAAAAACACTACGGGTTTTTCAGGTACTTCATTTCCTAATTCCTTTGCATGTTCTGCATAATTTCTTCCCACGCAAACAATTTTTCCAATACTAATTTCATTTTTGCTGTTTTTTATTTTTATTGTTTTCATAAATGACGAGATGAATTACCGGATAATCTATGATATTAAATTAGTGGTTAACGTATTATGCAAGGTTTTATGTTTTCTGTTTCTTCTTTGTAGCAGCGGGAAAAAGTATGTTGTTTAAAATTAACCTGTAGCCCGGAGAGTTCTTATATAAACTCAAATCTGTCGGCGGATCACCCACAGCGTGCTGGTAATCTTCGGGGTCGTGCCCGCCGTAGAAAGTAAAAAATCCTCTGCCGTAATTACCATGAATATACTTTACCTGGTCTGTTCCCTCTCTTTCTGCAAGTATAGTAACAGACTTTTTTATACGGCTTTTACGGAACATTGTTGTCTGCCCCATAAACCCGTGTATTACATTTACATGATCCTGTGTAAGCATAGTGGGAACGGGATCGTACTTTGCAGAAAACTCGAACAGGGTAAAATAATCGTTATCGTAATTTCCGATTTCCGCCGGTTGAATATCAATATCGCTGTATTCATAAACGTAAGGATTCATTTCTAATTTAAAATCTGTAAAGGCAAGCGTATTACTGTAATCAAGTTTTTGCTGTGCATTTTGATCGGGCGGATCTCCATCGTACATTTGAGCAACAATATCGACATTGTGTGCGGCAAGTGCAATATCGTATGAATCGGTTGCGGAGCACATAGCAAATAAGAATCCGCCTTTAGCCACGAAACTTTTTATATCCTGTGCAACCACTTTCATCATTTCAGATACTTTCTTAAAACCGTTCTTCTTAGCATTCTGTTCATATCTTATTTGATTATCGATATACCATTGTGCGTTGCTGAAGCTTGCAAAAAACTTTCCGTACTGTCCCGTAAAATCTTCGTGGTGCAGATGCAGCCAGTCGTATTTATCAAGATCACCTTTTAGTATTTCATCGTTCCAGATTTTATCATAAGGTACCTTTGCATATTCAAGCACAAGAGTAACCGCATCATCCCACGGTTGAAAACCCGGCGGAACATATACGGCAATCTTCGGCGCTTTCTCCAACCGTATAACATCCATATTGTTTTCATCACTTTGAACAAAGGAATAAATATCTGCTGCTTCCGATAGCGAAACATCTTCGAATGCAACGCCTTCAAGCCGGCACTCAGCCGCAAGTTTTTTACTGTAATCGAGCAGGAAAGATCCACCGCGGTAGTTAAGAAGCCAATCGGCTTTGTATCCGCTGTTAAGCGCCCTGAAGGTTATTCCGTATGCTTTTAAGTGATCGGTTTGATTTAGATCCATGTAAATTAAAATTTTCGATTGCGGAAAAACCGAAACGGAGGAAACGATTAAAAGAACGGAAATAAATTTTAATGTTTTAGATATCATTTTATTAATACTGCTGAAAATATTAGGCGGATTTTTTATCTGTCTTTAGATACAACGGCTCTGACCGGCTCTCAATAACGTCTTTTGTAATGATACATTTTTCAACATCCTTTTTTCCCGGAAGTTCATACATTATATCAAGCATAAAATCTTCAATTATTGAGCGGAGAGCACGGGCGCCGGTTTTTCTTTCTATCGCTCTTTTAACGACCTGTTCAATTGCAAACGGATCGAACTCCAATTCAATACCCTCCATCATAAAGAGTTTTTTGTATTGTTTGAGGATGGCATTTTTCGGTTCGGTTAAAATATTCATCATTGCCTCTTCGGAAAGTTCCTGAAGCGGCGCAACCACAGGTATTCTGCCGATCAGTTCCGGGATCAAACCGTATTTAAGTAAATCATCGGGTTGAATGTACAAAAGCAGATCATCTTCCGATTCGTTACTTTTTAATTTGGAACCGAATCCCATTTTGTTTTTATTTATCCTTGTTGCAATAATTCTGTCTATTCCGCTAAAAGCACCGCCAAGAATAAAAAGTATATTTTTTGTATTGAGGTTAATCAAGCTCTGTTCGGGATGTTTTCTTCCTCCCTTCGGCGGCACTCCGGCAACCGTTCCTTCCAATATTTTAAGCAGCGCCTGCTGAACACCCTCACCCGATACATCTCTTGTAATCGATGTGCTTTCACTTTTCCTGGATATCTTATCTATTTCATCGATGTAAACAATTCCTTTCTGCGCTTTTTCCAGATTATAATCGGCAGCTTGCAGTAAATGAACAAGCACCGTTTCGACATCATCACCGACATAACCGGCTTCGGTTAGTGTTGTTGCATCGGCAATGGCAAAAGGAACATCGAGAATACGTGCAAGTGTCTGCGCAAGAAGAGTTTTGCCAACACCTGTCGGACCAATAAGCAAAATGTTGCTCTTATCAATTTCAACATCATCAAGCTCAAAGAATGTCGAGTGGGAATTAATTCTTTTATAATGATTGTAAACAGCGACCGCAAGAACGCGCTTCGCTTTTTCCTGCCCGATTACATATTCATCGAGCGATTTTTTTATCGATACCGGTGTTTGTTTCTTTTTGTCAACCTTCTTTTTGTTGGTGTATGCAGCAAGATTGTTCTTTAAAATATCTACGCTGCTTGCAATACAAATATCGCATATATAAACATCCGGACCGGCGATCATACTGCCTACTTCGCTGCCGTCTCTACCGCAAAATGAACACTTGACTATTTTTTGACCCTGTTTCTTCGACATAAATAAATCCTAACTGATTTTCTCCTTTAAATTTCTGATTCTTTCCCGTGCCTCATCAATATAAATCGACAGGGGAAATTTTGCCAATAATTTTTCATATATCTCGATTGCTTTAGCCCCATCTCCCAAACCATACTGATAAATTTCACCCAACAAATATAACGCTTTATCGGCATATATGTTTTTTTCACCTTCTTCGACGACATTTTCAAAAAGCTTAATGGCTTGCTGATAATCACTTAAGGCAAGCATCATTTCGGCAGTACGAAGACTTGCAACCGAGTGAAATATAAATGCACGCGGGTTACCGGCGATCATTTTATATTTATCTGCCGCCTGCGTAAACTTTTTCTGATCGGCTAAGAACTCCGCTTCCGCAAAAAGTAACAAGTTAGACGAATCATTCTTTGATGTGTTCATCAGCAGGGATAAACCGATAGCATCATTTGCATTATCGTCTTTTAAGTTTTTCATTATATCGGCAAGCAGCTTCTGCGCCGATTTTATATCGCCTTCATAAAATTTAATTCTGGCTAAATTATATTTTGCATCCGTTATTTTTTGAAGGTCTATTTTTGACAGGATAGTAATTTTTGCAAAATTTCTTTCTGCTCCGGTTAAATTGCCGTTCAACAGCGCCAGCTTGCCGAGTTCCCTGTAAGCATCCGCCGCACTTCCCGATAAAGAAGCTTCATTTATGACTTTGTTAAAGTAGCTTTTCGCCTCATCCTGTTTGTTCAGAAGGTAGAATTTTATCATCCCTATCCGCAGCAACGCTTCATAAGATGCTTCCGAATGTTTGTAAACATCGGCAACATCTTTGAACGCAGCAATTACATCATCGATCTTTTCAGATTCATAAGTAACAATAGGGAAATATGGCTTCCATGCCGGAACATGATCTGCATATTCATTCATTAAAATAGCTTCGAGGGCTTTTGCATAACCGAGTTTCGACGAGGCGATTAAAGGTGACTCGGGATAACGCCCGATAATCTTTTCATACACATCTTTTGCAAGAGAATATTGTTTTTCCCTGAAAAGAAATTCGGCGTACTTATAAAGTTCCCGTCCTTTTTGCGATTGCCTGTTATCTATATCGACATACATATCGAATGCTTTTTCATAATCTTTATTCTCGATGTACAATCTTGCAAGCAGGTAAGAAAAACTAAGATTGTCTTTACCCGCATAGTTTTCTACAACGGAAATTGTAACTTTTAGCGCATCCGGTTTGTTTGCATTAGCCAGCAGCTTTGTCTGGATAGTTTGTAGCTGCGCCGGATTTTTTGCAAGAATGTTACAATATTCTTCTGCGGCTTTTTTAAACTGCATAGTAATAGAATACAACTGCGCAAGATTATATGAAAATGTTATCTTATCGCCGGCTGCTTCTTTCCCTTTTTCATAAATATCTATTGCCTTATCAAATGCTCTCCGCTGTACGGCGTAGTTTGCAATCACACTGTATAACACGGGGTTCGGTTTCATAAAAGTGAATGGTTCGTCCCAAACTTCATAAGCTTTTTCCTCATTGCCCATTAAATAATATGTCGAGCCGAGCAGTCCGTAAAGATTTATATCATCGGGATTTTTCTTAATTTGCCGTTCAATCAGGTTAACGGAAGCCGCATAATTTTTCTGCTTTAGATAAACTCCATTCAATGATTCAAAGAATACATTATTATCGGGATTTGCGAGATACAGATCTTCGTATAGTTTGGTTGCTTTCTGCAGATCACCGGTATTCTCATAATTTTCCGCCAGAGAAAATTTATTCAAAATACCATTATTATTCTGAGCAGTAATAATAGCAGCGGGCAAGAGCATTAATATGAATATTCTTTTTAACATAAAGCTAAAATAATGATTAAAATTGATGTTTCAAGGGGAATAATGGATACGCAAAGTAGAAAGCCGGACCCGGAAATCCGGCTTTATTTAATTGTTTAATTTAATTTGAACATTATCGGAATAGTTACCTGTACTTTTACAGGTTTCCCTCTTTGCTTACCCGGATTAAATTTGGTTTTCATTATTGCATCAATAGCCGCTTCGTTACAGCCGCCGCCAATTCCTTTTATTATCTGCGTTTTAACAACAGTTCCACTTTCGTTAATGTAAGCTTTAACAAAAACTTTACCTTCGATACCGGCATCCCTTGCGGCTTTGGGATATACGATCTTTTCCTGTATCGCTTTTATTCCGCCAATTGGAGATGGCATTTCATCGACCGCTACAAAATATGTGTTTTCATCCGGTGGCGGCGAAGGCGGGAGTAAAAAGTTATCGATTCTTGGAAAAAAGTTAAACCCACCCGGATCGTTTGTAAAAATAAAATCCGCATGGAATTTTACAGGTTTGCCATTTATTTTCGGTGGACCAATTTTAAGAGATTTATTAATAAAATCAACCACCGCAGAATCAACTTTTTTACTAATGCTTTCGATCAAAACAATTTTTTCAACATTTCCATTCTCCAAAAAATAAACCACCGCGCGAAAGATAAACCCGGGCTTCTGAAATCTTTCGGGCTCCTGAACACTTAATTCCTTAAGTAACGATGTGACTTTCTTCCATTGATGACTTTCGAAATTAAAACCCGGATCTATTACCGGCTGTAACCCCTCCCATGTCATATAAGAGTCACCTTCGGTTGTGTCTATCACTTTAGGTCCTTTGCCCTCATTGCAACCGTTTAAGACGACAGCGATAAAAATTAGCCAAAATAAATTCTTCATATAAAACCTCAAAGATTACTTCTTACAATTATTGGATTATTCGATTTAGCGTTTACCTCAACCGCGGGCAAACTGTTATACAGAGTTTCAATTGTATATGCTTGTTGTATTAAATGATTAGAAATTGTATCGATTCTATCCTGGTATGTTTCTAATTTTACAAAAAAATACGTTGTGAGAACTAACATTAAAATTGCGAAAGCATAAGACAGTTTTGGAATAATTCTTATCCTTTGAAAAAACGGAAGATGAGGATTGCTCAGTTTTTCAACTGATCTTAATATTCTTTCCTCAAAATCATCATCCGGTTCTTCCGATGTTTCATCTACAACGGTTTCCAGAAAACTCAGGTTTTTGAAATATTCCCTTGCTTCATCATCTTGCGATAAAAGAACAAATAATGACGATTCTGATTTTTTATCAAGCTCGTTATCAAAATATTCATTTATCATAGTTTTTAAATTTTCACTTATCACCTTGCACCTCGCTGTTAAGCTTCTGCTGAAAAATATTCATTAATTTTTTACGCGTTTTAAACAACCTGCTTTTAACAAGATCGATATTTATTTCAAGTATTGAAGAAATCTCTTTATAACTCAGCCCGCCGTATTCTCTCATAATAAATATCTCTTTCTGTTCTTCCGGAAATTCATCTAATTTCTTCAGCAATAACTCTTTCATTTCCTTTAGCTGAAAATCGCTTTCAATATTTTCTTGTGAATGAATTTCTATCTCATCGATATTTGCTGCCCGGAAATCTGATTTGCGTTTTCTGTTTCTGAAATAACTATAAATTTCATTTCTCGCAGTTTTAAAAAGCCAGAATGAAATGCTTTTCCTGTTTCTTATTTTACCGAGATTTTCGTAAAGCTTAATAAACACATTCTGAACAATATCTTCGGCAATCATTTTATCGGAAACCATACGCAAAGCATAGTTATAAATCTTCTTTTTATGCTTGTTGAAAATAATTGTAAATTCTATAATATTTTTCTGATCGCTTTCCAAACATGCTCGCTTTTAATTGAAAGATGTTAAATTTGATAAAATGTTGCCTTAATTTTATTAATTATTTTGAGAAAAGTGAAAAACATTCCGTAAGTGATTTTTTTTGCACCTCTTTCCGAAGACGGGATTTTAATTATCAAAAGTACATTGATAAAGAAATAATTCTTTAATAGCTTTAAAAATAAAGATTATGAAAAAAGTATTTATTTTAGGTTCTACCGGCTCGATTGGTGTTAATACCCTAAATGTTATTAGCAATTTTCCTGAACGGTTTGAAGTTATCGGCGTTTCCTCAAATTCTAACACAGAACTTCTCTTAAAACAGGTAAAAGAATTCAAACCAAAATTTGTAATTGTTAACGACAAAAATGCTGCGGAAAACATCAAAGGTTTGCTGCCGGCTGATTGCAAATTATTAACAGGTAAAAACGGTTTGCTCGATGCAGCTTCAACGGCAGATTACGATATTTTTGTCGGTGCTATGGTTGGATTTGCGGGATTAGGTCCAACAATCGAAGCCATTAAACGCAGTAAGAGAATTGCCCTTGCTAACAAGGAAACGCTTGTTGTTGCCGGTGAGATTGTTACCGGTCTTTGTAAAAAATATAATGCCGAAATTATTCCCGTAGATTCGGAACACAGTGCAATTTATCAATGCCTCGTTGGTGAAAATATTTACGAAGTTGAAAAGCTGATAATTACCGCCTCGGGCGGACCGTTTCTGAATAAAGATAAATCGTTCTTTGAGAATGCTACCGTAGATGAGGCGCTTAATCATCCGAACTGGAAGATGGGAAACAAAGTAACGATCGATTCCGCTACTATGATGAATAAAGGGCTTGAAGTAATAGAAGCGCATTGGCTGTTTGGTCTTCCGACCGAAAAAATCGATGTTGTTATTCATCCGCAGTCTATCATTCACTCGATGGTTCAATTTATAGACGGATCGATAAAAGCCCAGATGGGTTTGCCTGATATGAAGCTACCGATTCAGTATGCACTTACATATCCCGAAAGATTGATAAGTAATTTTGAAAGAATGAATATGCCGGTAGTTACCACTTTAAATTTTTACGAACCTGACCTGAATAAATTCGAGTGTCTCAAATTAGCATTCGATGCATTAGAAACAGGCGGAACAGCACCGTGTGTTATGAATGCTGCTAATGAGATTGCAGTGCAGAAATTTTTAGATAGAAAGATAAAGTTTTCATCTATTCCCGTTTTAATTGAAAAAGCACTCGTGGAAATGGGAAATCATCAATCGCCCGATATTGACACGATTTTTGATTGTGATAAAAGAACCCGTAAATTTGTACAAAATTTAACTTTGAAGGAGAATATTACTTAATGGAATATGTAATTTATTTTGCCATCACTATAGGCATTTTAGTTTTTATTCATGAATTCGGACACTTTGCAGCGGCAAAGCTATCCGGAATGAGAGTGGATGTTTTTGCGATCGGTTTCGGCAAAAGATTGCTGGGCTGGAATAAAAAAACAGGTTTCAGTTTTGGTGAACTTCCAAAGGACTTCGATACTGAAGGAAATACCGACTACCGGCTTTCTTTGCTTCCGTTAGGCGGCTATGTTAAAATAGCAGGAATGGTGGATGAAAGTTTCGATACGAGTTTTGCAAACAAAGAACCGCAGCCATACGAATTCCGTGCAAAATCTATGTGGAAAAAAATATTTGTAATTACCGCCGGTGTGCTGATGAACTTGCTGCTTGCATGGTTTATTTTCTGGGGCGGTAATTTCTTCCAGGGCAAACCCGTAACCAATACAACAACCATCGGTTATGTTAATCCCAACAGCGCAGCCGATTCCCTCGGTTTTGAATCCGGTGATAAAATTATATCAATAAATGGTAAAGATGTTAGTAATTGGGAAGACGTACGTGCAGAACTTTTTATAAACTCACTCGGCGAAGACGTTAATTTAGTAGTTGATAGAAACGGTAAGAAGAAAACAATATTTATTCCGCGTACAAAAATTCCCGAAGATGAAACACAGGTGTCCTTCCTTCTGCCGGAGGGTATAAAGCCCGTTGTTGTAGATGTACTGGAAAATTCTCCCGCTAAAGAAGCTGGATTAAAAGCAGGCGACCTGGTGCTCGCATTAAACAATGTACCGGTATTCACGGCACCGCAAACAACACAGATAATTAAAAGCCATCCGGGAGTTAAGATGCCCCTAATTGTGCAAAGAGGCAATGATACTCTCGCACTTTCTGTAACTCCAGGCAAAGACGCAATGATCGGTATTCAAATCGGGCAGATTGTTACAGGAGATGTTTACTATCAGACTTACGGCTTCTTCGAATCTTTTTATCAGGGGTGGCTGGATATTGTTCGAATGACCGATCTTACATTTAATATGTTAGGAAAAGTATTTGCCGGTGAGATTGCATTCGGTAAGGCATTCGGCGGACCGGTTAAGATTGCACAGTATGCCGCAAAATCTGCCGACAGCGGTATCTCGAGCTTCCTGTATTTTCTCGCGCTGCTTAGCTTAAGTCTTGCGATTTTAAACATTATGCCTTTCCCGGTATTAGACGGAGGGCATCTTGTTATAATTTTAATTGAAGGAATTACGAGAAAAGAAATCCCCATTAAAATAAAAATCGCCATCCAAAATACCGGACTTATTCTTCTACTGCTGCTAATGGCTTTTATTATTTATAACGATATACTTTCGTTATAAAACTAAGTTTTTCCCGTGGCGCAGGACAATTGTCCTGCGAACCACCTTTACAAGCATTGCGTTGCTTGTTTTTGCATTTCGCCTATTCTTTGTTTTGGCGGGACAATGTCCCACCCTACGACTCCACAAATAA
>BDSV01000228.1 GCA_002898075.1 bacterium BMS3Abin03 | reverse complement strand
ATAATATTAAATCCCCTTATTACACAACCATCAGCCATAATTATGGCCCAAAAGCCGGACTGGACTAAACTCCTTGTATCGATAACAGTGCTGTCGGATCCTGCTCCTATGAGAGATAAACCGGGTATCATTATTACCTGCTCTTTGTAAACTCCGTTTGCAACATAAATTGTATCACCAAACTCGGAAATATTTATTGCACTCATTATGCTGTCTGCTGCTGTTTCCCAGGTTAAGTAGGGCGGAGTGTTGCTGCCCTCGTGACTTACGTAGCGGATGGTGGGGTATGTAATGTTTGTAAAAGCAAGTAGGCAATAGGCAATAAGCAGTATGCAAAAGGAAGTTACCCCTTTAAGTTTTAGTGAAAATATTTTTTTATTACGTCCTTTCATAAAGTTACTCCTTAATTACTTGGTTTTAACTTAAGAATATTTTAGGGAAGATGCGAGTTGATATTCGACCTAAGGGATAAGAAATTGGTGCAAATTTGCATAAACTCATATTTTTATTGTACAACTCACTAATAAAATTCCTGCTATTAGCCGGTGCTGAATTTAAAAGCAGTTAGAAAACCCAGCCAAAACACTTTATACTTTGCAACATTATTACTAACTTGAGAAAAAAATTAACAGGTTTGATAAAATCTGAGGAAGAAATGAATTGTCCGTCATGCAGAATGGAAAACACCCCCGGTGCTAAATTCTGTAAATCCTGCGGCGCACCATTGGCTGCACAATATAAAACATGTAAGAACGGTCATAATTATGATGCGTCGTTAGATGAGTGCCCTTACTGTCCCAAATCGGATGTTTCAACTACAATTAAAACAGCCTCAAAAACTGCTACTGCAAATCAAAAAACAGCTATAGACAAACAGGAGAATATAAACACCCTGCCGGAAATCGAGAAAACGATTCACGAAAACAAGCAAACACCCTCACCTCCTGCAACACCTTCTCCTGCACCGGCAAAAGATAAAACTGTTGTCAGCAATACTAACGCTCACAAGGATGCAAAGGAAACCATCATTAGCAAATTAACCGGCTGGCTTGTTAGTTTTGATTTGGACCCCGCGGGTAAAGACTTTAAAATATTTGAAGGTCGTACTAAAATTGGCAGAGCCGAAAGCTGCAATATTATTTTGAATGAACCTGGTATCTCCGAAGAACATGCGCTTATTTATGTTAAGGATAATAAGATTCTGCTGCAGGATGAACTTTCACTCAACGGTACTTTCGTTAACGGGAATAAAGTTGAAGAGCGTGTAATCCTTAAAGACAACGATGAAATAAAGTTTGGCGACTTAAGCTTTAAGCTGAAAATCATTTAATTATTTTTCCTGTTACTCAATCAATCATAAACCTAAAATTATTTGAACTACTCTCTGGAAATAGGAAACTTCTCAGACATCGGCAAAGCCCGGGAAATTAATGAGGATTACTTCGGAACGTTCTCCGGCAGCTACGGCAGACTGCTGATCGTTTGCGACGGGATGGGCGGACACGAGGGAGGAGAAATAGCTTCAAGATTAGCAGTTGAAACAATCAGAAACTATTTCGAAAACCTTGGTACCGATTTCAATCCGGATGAAGGAATCAAAAACGCCATTCAAAAAGCAAATGAAGTTATTATTGCAGCCGCAAAAACTAAAATAGAACTCTCGGAAATGGGCTCGACAGTTGTGCTGGTTTTGGTTAAAGACGGATATGCATATGCAGCAAACCTGGGAGACAGCAGGATTTATAGAATACGCAACGGCGAAATTCAACAAATTACCACCGATCATTCTCTCGTTCAGCAAATGGTTGACTCAAACGTTATCTCACCCGAAGAAGCGAAAACCCATCCTAAAAAAAATATTATTACAAAAGCTCTCGGCATTGACGAAATAGCTAAACCAGAATTACCTGAACCTTTTCAGTTAATGGTAAATGACTGCCTGATCCTCTGCACAGACGGACTAACAAATCATGTTAACAACAATGAAATCCGGGAAATCTGCGCTTCAAATAATTCCCAGGATGCGGCGGAACAGTTGGTTGATCTTGCAAACGAAAGAGGCGGGACAGACAACATAACTGTACAGGTGATGAAAGTTTTAGAGAAAGCAGCGCCAGCAGAACACACAAATAAAAAATCAAATATTGTTTCGTACACTATTCTCCTGATTTCAATTGCTGCTTTAGTATTTATATTATTTTCACTCGATGTAATAAATTTAAGCGGCAACCCCGTTACAAAACAATTCGATTCGGGTAATACGCCATCTCCCGCAAAATTTGATTCATCAGGGAAGACTGCTACCGGGGTAATAAATGAAGTAACGAACAACGACAAAACAGATTCAAACTTAGTTAAAGAAGATTCAACAAAGATTAATAACGAGGAGGAACAACAAAATGAGAACAATTCGGAATAGAATATTTTCATTCTTTTCTTTCAGGGGGATCATTTATACTGTTTTACTTGCAGCAATTAGTTTTACACCTTTAAACGCACAGGACAATAACGATAACGATCTGATAAAGAACCTGCTGCAAACCGCAGACATCGTTAACGAAACCATACTTGAATTAACCGCCCTCTCCGATGATGATGAAAATGCAATCGGGAAGGAACTCGACAAGCAGATTACACAGGAAGTTAAGATAACAAAAGAGCGAAAGTTTAACATCAAAAGAATTTTCAACAAACTTATGAAATACGTTGAGCGTACAAATCTAAATTATAATTACAAGGTTGTTAAAACGGATGAAGTAAATGCTTATGCTATCGCCGGCGGGTATATGTATATAAACACAGGTATTTTAGATTTCCTCGATACGGAAGACGAGATAGCTTTTGTAATCGCTCACGAAATTTCACACAACGAACTAAGGCATTGTATAAAACGTGTGCAGTATGCAGCCCTGGCTTCATCGGTAGATCCGAATTTTGGTGAAATTGTTCAGATTGCCTATAACATTTACTCGATGCCGTTTAGCAAGTATGATGAGTTTGAAGCTGACGAGAATGGTGTTAAAATTTTGCTGAAAGCCGGTTACGATAAAGCCGGCGCAGTTTCCTTCTTCGAAAAGTTAGAAGAACTGGAAAAAGAATACGGTGTGGATGACAGAGATGCCGTAAACGATTTTATCTCGTCTCATCCAACGGCAAAAGAAAGGAGAGACAGGGTAATTAATATGTATTAGTTATCAAATCTTTCTTTTTTTTTGTAATGGTTTTTAATGAAGAATTTAGAAATAGGATTTAGAAGATAGAACAGTAAAATTTGGAGAAAATGTAATTCTGTTTAGCAAATAGGAAAAAACAATATGTATTGTAAAGAATGTGGATATCAAAATGAACCGGACGCAAAGTTCTGTAACAATTGCGGAAACCCGATGAGCAGCGGCTTGGGCAGTAACCAATATCAAGCTCCGCCGCCATCACCGGCTGTACAATCTACTATGTCTTCTCCGCCACCGATGCAAAATAATTCCGGTCATGGAAAACTTGCTTCTTTACCTCCCCAATTACAGGGCTGGAACTGGGGTGCATTTTTCTTAACATGGATTTGGGGAATAGGTAACAACACCTGGATTGCTTTTTTAACCTGGATACCGTTAGTCAACTTTGTAATGATCTTCGTGCTTGGCGCCAAAGGAAATGAATGGGCATGGCAAAATAAATACTGGCAGGGTATTGAGCATTTTAAAAGGGTTCAAAAGCTCTGGGCAATCTGGGGATTCGTTTTGTTTTTGATCGGGATATTGTTTGCAGTAATAATAATTGTTGTTGCAGCCGCTGCAGTAAACTCTAATTATCGTTATTAATGGATAACAATTGCAATGGTTTTGATCTGGTATTTTTTATATGAAAGGAATAGTTATTAAATTTTTAGCTTCTTCGGTAGTATTAATTTTATTGTTTATTGCTGTTAATAATTTTTTATGTTCTCCTTCAGGATTTGCACCGGAAATAGTCGGAGTGAAAAAAAGTGAGATAATAGAATTTAACAATAAAGAAATTAAATTATCAATTATTGTAAGCGCAAAAAATAAGAACGATTTTAATATAAATGTTGAGGATATGTTTGTGTATATCGTTAATAATACCGACACAATAGGCAATGCGGAAAGAAAAGAAAAATTTTCTATCGAAAGCCGGGGAACTGCCGATATTGATTTTTCTTCTATGCTTATAACCGATAAAATATTAAAATTATTGAGTGAGGGAATCGATACGCTTAACTTAAAGCTTATTGGAAACGCTACTGCAAACCTCGGGTTTATATCCCTTCCGGTCGATATTGACGTGATGTTTAAAGTAATGGTAAAAGAGCAGTTAGCAGGCGCGATAGAAAGAGACACAAAAGATAGTAAAATAATTGAAGTGAAATCTGCGGGTTTGAAAAAACTCAGTTTGGGTGAATCTGTAGTTGATGTTGAATTTGTAATAATGAACCCTTACGGGATTGAATTTTCTGTTAAAGAATACCCATCAACTATTTTTATTAATGGAAAGGAATCAGGGAGTGGAAATATTACTGGTGAAATTCAGGTGAAAAAAACAGGGACTGGATCGGCAGGAATTGTAAGTTATAAGTTAAGTAATTCTAAAACATTGACCTCGCTATTTAATTCTTTGTTCTCACGAAAGCTTGAGTATGAAACCGTAGGGAATTTGTTAATAAATATTTTGGGGTATGACATTCAATTTCCATACAGAATGAAAGGAGTATTGATAAAAATATGAATGACTCGAAAGAAAGAGTTGTCCTTGTCGGCAGATCGACCGCCTGTCATATTGTTATTGATAACAAAAGTGTTTCATCGACCCATGCAAAATTTATTATTAAGAATAATGTTATTACCCTCGAAGACACCGGTTCTACCAACGGTACTTACGTAAACGGTGAAAAAATAACTTCGAGAAATGTAACCCAAAGTGATGTCATAACTTTCAGCAAAAGTTACACCTTCGATTGGAAACTTTTGGAACCGTTTATTAAAATGGCAGATGGAGCAACTCAGTTACCAAAAGAAGAAAGACTGCATACCGTTATTGCCCGTGAAAAAACTTTGATTACAATTGGAAGAACAAGCGATAACGATCTTGTTATAAATAATATTAAGGTTTCACGGAAGCATGCTAAGCTGGAAAAAACAGGTAATGACTGGTTTCTTGAAGACCTTAACAGTTCGAACGGCACATTTATAAACGGCAGGAAGATTAAAAAAGAAAAAGTTGCCCCGAAAGATATTATTACAATCGGGGGCGTTCCGCTCAACCTCGGCACTTTATATTCTGCAGAAAAGGAAATTAAGGGTGATATCCAGATAGCCACCGATGATGTGGTTTTTAAAGTAAAAGACAGAACGATTGTTGACGAAATAGGACTAACGATCCTGCCCGGTGAATTCGTCGGTTTAATAGGACCAAGCGGTGCCGGTAAGACATCGCTAATGATGATGATGAACGGGGTTGTTCGTCCTTCAACGGGTGATGTTTTTATAAATTCCCAATCGCTTTATTCCAATTTCGATTTGTTTAAAGGACAGATTGGTTATGTACCGCAGGATGATATAATTCACCGTGAATTGAAAGTAAAAGAATCCTTCGAATACACAGGCAGACTCCGGCTCGATAATTATTCCAATGAAGATATTTCAACCCAGATTGAGGGCGTATTAGAAACACTAGGGCTGGAAGATACCCGCGATACCCTTATCGGCTCGGCTGAGAAAAAGGGAATCAGCGGCGGGCAAAGAAAGCGCGTTAACCTCGGGCAGGAATTGTTGACCGAACCATCCATTCTTTTTCTTGATGAACCCACCAGCGGACTCGATCCGAAAACCGATCTGGATGTAATGTATCTTCTGAAGAACATTGCAGCAAAAGGAAAGATTGTTATTCTTACTACTCATAATATTACTAAAGATAATTTTGAAATTCTGTCACATCTTATCGTGCTTACAAAAGGCGGTAAACTGGCTTACTTCGGGAAGGCAAGTAAAGCAGTGGATTATTTTGAAGTTAACAAACCTTATGAAATATTTGAAAAGCTTGAAACAAAAGAGCCGGATTACTGGAAAGATAAATTCCGTAAATCAAGTGAGTATAAACAGTTTGTTGAAAGCCGGAAAAATTCCGTTGTACAAAGCCAGCCAACAAAGGTTACATCGGAAACAAAAAAACGCCGGGCAGATTTAAAACAATATCTTACATTAACAAGCAGATATTTCAAAGTAAAATTAAGAGACAATGTTAGCACGGCAATCCTTTTGCTTCAGGCGCCGATTATTGCTGTTTTAATTGCACTGGTATTTAACGAACCCGAGGAAAAAACCGCAGCACTTTTTATTCTTGTAATAGCGGCTGTATGGCTGGGCTGCTCGAACGCTGCAAGAGAAATAGTAAGCGAGCAGGCAATTTACAAACGGGAAAGGATGGTAAATTTAAAAATTCCATCCTACTTGTTTTCTAAAATTACGGTTCTATTATTTTTATGTGTAATTCAATGTTTTGTGCTGGCAATAATCGTAGTTCCTTCGCTCGATATGAATTCTTCGGTTACAGGTATGTTTTTTATGCTGCTTCTTACATCCCTGCCGGCTCTGACGCTGGGATTGGTTGTCTCTTCACTCGTCTCAACAACCGAAGCTGCGATGGGATTAATACCGCTGGTTTTAATTCCGCAGGTAATTCTGGGCGGGCTGATAAGCACTTTTACAAATATGAGCACTCTCGAAAAACTGTTGGCTGCATTTATGCCGGCAAGATGGTCCTTCGAGGCATTAACAATTTTTGAGTATAAAGGGTATTATGATCAGGGAATAGATGCTTTGGGTTTTTCTGCAAGTAACTTTGCAGTTGATATAATAATGATTTTAGGTTACTCGGTTTTATACTTTCTTCTTACAGCATATTCATTAAAAAGAAAAGACGTACGTTAGAAAAACAAACGGAGAAATTTACATGCTCGAACAAATACGTGATTATAAAATTATTAAAAAACTTGGCGAGGGCGGAATGGGAACCGTCTATCTTGCCAACGACGAAATGCTCGACAGAAAAGTTGCAATAAAAGTACTCAACCCTATACTTACAAAAGATTCGCATTTTACCGAACGGTTCAGGCATGAAGCAAAAATTCAGGCGAGCTTAATTCATCCGAATATTGTTACACTCTATAATTATTTCTACGAGGGAGATAATTATTGCATGGTAATGGAATATGTTGACGGTATAATGTTAAAACAATTAATATCCAACACCGGTCCTTTGCCCGAACAGCGAGCAATCTGGATTCTCAACCAGATGCTTGAAGCAGTCGGTTATGCGCATAAAAAAGGAATTATTCACAGGGATATTAAACCAAGCAATATTCTTATTGCCGGGGATGATACTGTGAAAATACTTGATTTCGGTATTGCTAAAATTCTGCAGGACAAGGGACTAACTAAAACCGGTACAAAGATGGGCACAATATATTATATGTCGCCCGAACAGATAAAGGCAGTTAAGGATATTGATAACCGGACGGATATTTATAGTCTTGGCGTTACATTTTATGAAATGCTTTCCGGCAGAGTTCCGTTTAACGTTGACACCGACAGCGATTTTGAGATAATGAATGAAATTGTAAGCGGAGAAATAAAAGATCCGAGAGGATTTTATCCGCACATTTCAGAATGGGTTGTTAATGTTCTATTTGCCTCTGTTAAAAAAGACAGGAACGAACGTATTGCCGACACCGATGAATTCATTAAATTACTACTCGCAAAACAATCCAAGACCCAGGCGTTTTGCGGAACAGCAGACAAAACAATTATTGATCAACCGCCTGTCGAGAGCGAAAGCAAACCGGGAGCTAAAACTGTAATTGCATCCTCTCCGGTAACCACCCCTCCGCCAATTCCTCCAAAACAGCAAAAGGATACTCCGCCGGTGAGTAAACAGCCGCAGAGATTAAAACCGCTTAAGAACAAATCATCAAACAAAAAATATATTATATTCGGAGGTATCGGAGTATTAGCATTGATCCTGATATACTTTTTGATCGTTCCGGGACCCGCACCCGCACCTTACGGTCCATCAGACCCCGGTTTGAATGAGGATTCAATTTTCATACAGGATAACAATAAAAACAATATAGAGAAGAACAACAATTTGGAAAATAACAACCATACCGTACAACCTAAAAGAAATCAGCAGTTACAAACTAAAAGAAGATACAGCACCGGATCGAAGAGCCGCTCTGTAAAGAGAAAAGCCGCGCGTTGATAAATGTGATTTGATATTAATTTAATTGGTTACAGTTATATACAGAATATATATGATAAAGCCGGGTTTGAAGATATGTAATACAAAAAATCCGATAATTACATTATAAATTCTGCGAATCGAATTCTCATTTTCTCTAAAGAGATTCACAATTGCAATCCAAGATTTTTTTCTTGATTTTTCTTACAACCAAATAAATTTATTCATAATAAGGGCAGGAGAAATGAAAATACTCAAGCTAATAATTCTTTTATTTATTCCGTTAATTTTTTCCGGCTGTATTAAAGTAGATACAAAAGTTAAAGTAAACAAAGACGGAAGCGGAACAATAGAAGAAACGGTTTTGATGAGCAGTGCTGTTATTGAAATGATGACTCAATTTATGAGTTCATTTCAGGATTCAACCGGCACTCCCGAAAAGTTCAGCTTATTCAAAGAAGATGAGCTGAAAGATAAAGCGTCCGAGCTGGGAAAGAATGTTAAATATATATCCGGTGAGGAAATCAAGAAAGATGAGTGGGAAGGTTACAAAGCAGTTTATGCTTTTGATGATCTGAATACTATAAGAATGGAACCCGACCCGAACGAGAAAGTACCAACAGGTACCGGCGGTGATGGAGAAAATAAGGAAGAAGAGTATTATACATTTAAATTTATTCCCGGTGATGTGGCAGAGGTAATAATCGATCGACCCGAAATTGAAAAAGACATAAAAACAGAAGAAGAAACAGCCGAAGAAGAAACTGAATCCGGTGAGGAAGGTATGAACGACCAATTTATTAATATGATGAAGGGAATGAAAATAAGTATTGTCATTGAGTTCAATGGCGAAATTGTAGAATCTAATGCTACCTACGTGGACGGCTCGGAAGTAACCTTGCTGGGAATCGATTTCAGCGAGCTTTTGAATAATAAAGAGAGTCTCGAAAAGCTGAAAAAGCATCCCCCGGAAAATCTCGATGATATGAAGGAATTGATAGGAAATATACCGGGAATGAAATTAGAATTAAAGAGATCTATTACGATCAAATTCAAATAATTGGCTTACTAAAATCAAACAACATTCATAAACAAAATCAGGTAAAATAATATGAAAAGTTCCATTTTCTTTTTTTCGGCGGTTATATTAGCCGCAAATCTGTTATTTGCACAAACCGTTACTGAAAAGTATGGTGAACATCTATCATTAAAAGAGAAAACAAAAATCTCGGATATTATAGATAACCCGGAAGCGTATCTTGATAAAACGGTTTTGGTAGAAGGAAAAGTATTAGATGTGTGCCCGATGGCTGGCTGCTGGATAGAGCTTTCTTCGAACCGGGAAGGACAGAGAATAAAAGTTAAAGTAGAAGATGATGAAATAGTTTTTCCACAGGAAGCCAAAGGTAAAACAGCTCTAGTAGAAGGTAAAGTGTACAAGATTAAATTATCGAAAGAAGAAGCAATTAATTATTACGAGCACCAGGCAGAAGAAAAAGGAGAAGATTTTGATCCGTCGTCAATTTCAGGTCCCGTTACCATTTATCAAATCCAAGGTTCGGGTGCCGAAATAAAAAGCGAGGAATAACAATTAAAAACCAAAATAAAAAACCGCCCGGCACAATAACCAGGCGGTTTTCTTCTCTGTAAGAAATAGAAATAAAGGAGGAATCTATTTCATAAGAATCATCTTTTTCACCTGAGCAAATCCGTTTGTTTCCATCCTGTAGAGGTAAATTCCCGATGCATAATTGGCTGCATTCCAGCTCGTGGAATAATTACCTGCATCCAGATAATCATTTACAAGCACTTCTACTTCGCGACCGACGATGTCATAAACAACTATCTTAACGGTAGAAGCTTCCGGAATCGAGAAGTTTATCTGGGTAGCCGGGTTAAACGGGTTCGGGAAGTTTTGCGATAGAGCATAAGTTTCTGGAATTCCCGAATTCTCTCTTTCAACTTTAACTATGTGATCCCACCATATTCCGCCGGGACCATAATAGTTCATTAAAGAATCAGCTAATGCAATATCGGTGGTTTCTGTCCAATCACCAAGATCTGCATCTACACCTATGTTAAAAATTGGATCTGCTCCATTTTCAATATCTCTATGGCAGCTAACTGCACAGCTACTAGGCATTTGAAATATTTTTGTTTTTTCCGGTGCAATCGCTTCAAAAGTGTGAGAGTGAATATCATAATTAATTGCGCTCTTAGCAACTTTAGGATTATGACATTTACTACAGCGTGAAGCACTGGTTGTTCCATCCGGATCATAAGGGTGATTTGTATGAGCAGAAACTATCGGTGCAATATCACTAATATGATTTTGATAATCAGCAACCCATTCTACCGGGATATCTGTAAAGTCACCATGAGTTGCATGGCAAGATAAACACAATGTATTATTGTCATTCTCTGTAACGATAGTAATTGGATTTCCCGTGCTGTCTTCTTCCTCAACTTCTGTTACTATTTGATGTTCAGCAGTACCATGCGGATCGTGGCACTCGTAGCATGCAACATTGTGATATTGGAAATTGGGTTTACCGCTTCTATAAAAATCTAGAAACTGTTGATGATGCGATTTAGAGTTTTTGCCGTCACCCCAATATCCTGCTGCATAATCGTAATAATCTGTAACAATATCACCAACAGACCAGGAGGTCAGGTTATCATCATTAAATGGAAATCCAAAAGTACCGTTCGGTTTACTATGACCTCTCGAATGGCACATGCCGCAAAGATTATTTGCCTGCCAAACAGATAAATCTGTTGCCGGGTTAATAATTTTGCTTTTGTCACCAGGAAAGTTAACTGCATGATCTTCACCAGGTCCGTGACATTTTTCACAACCAACATTTATTTGGTCGAGAGTGCCGTCACCATTAATATCATAGAAGTTATTAAGATCGGTATATTGAGACTCATCTAAAACACCAGCACCACTAAATATCCATTCACCATTTGCATCCTGCCCTGCAATCTCCAAACCGGTAACATGGCAGCCGGAACATCCTTTTGCAAGACTACGACTATTTTGGGATGCATCGGCAAGAGTAGATGCATTGGTATATATCGGATCATCATTCGAATCATACCAGGCATCTGCATGATAAAGAACATATTCATGAGTTTTTTCGTTATACTGAATCGGTGAAATGTAATAATCTGCAGATTCACCTTCGGAAGTATTTATTTTAACAGCATAACGCTGTTTCCAATATCCGCTTCCGCCATAGGTAAGATAAACCTTATGAGTTACTTCACCAATCTTAATTGTATAACCGTTCTGTGTACTGTATGCTAAAACAGGAGCATTCGGTTTATAAGGATCGAATACACTGCTGATAGTATTGAAATCCAAACCATCGTGGAAATCGTCTATACTGTTTTGGTCGTAATCATTAACAATGCCTAGCTTATCCTGCATAGTGTGTGTGTCGTCGAGCTGCATTGAGTAGCCGTTGGCATGTAATGATGAACTCCAACCTTGTTTATCAGAATGGCAGGTTAAACATTTTAGCGGACCAACGTATCCTTGTGGAAATACCATGGCAGCCGTTAAAAATATTCCTGCGAGAGTTAGTATTAGTTTTTTCATTTTTCCCTCTGTTTGTGTGAGAATATGATTTTTTATTTCCAGTAACTTTATGATTAACTGTTTCAAAAATAGCATTAGTTGATAGTTGAGTAAAATTAACAATGTTGAAAAGTTTTTCATATTTTCAATCTTTTCTTGTTTAACAAAACGCTTTTTAGTTTATTTATTTTAAAAAATATTATGTTATGGAAATTCTTATTGCAGAAGATGAAATACAGATAGCAGAACCCTTAAGAAAAAACTTTCTTGAAGAAGGGCATCACGCTATGATTGCAAAGGATGGGGAAGAAGCTTTAAACCTCATCGATAAAATCCAATTCGATGTGATAGTGCTGGACTGGAAAATGCCGAAGGTTACAGGAATTGAAGTTTGCAAACAATTAAGAGATGCCGAAAACAGAACCCCGATAATATTACTCACGGCTTTAACTCAAACATCCAATAAAGTGCAGGCGCTAAATGTGGGTGCCGATGATTATGTAACCAAACCTTTCTCCTTCGAAGAGTTAATGGCACGGATAAACGCAGTAGTGAGAAGATATAATTATGAACAGGAAATATTGGATTTCGAAGAGCTTTCAGTAAACCTGCTGGAAAGGAAAGTTCAAACTCATTCCGGAAATATTATTGAATTAACCGAAAAAGAATTTGAACTTTTGAAATTCTTTATACTTAACCAGGGAACGGTTATAAATAAAGAACAACTGATTCAACATGTTTGGAAATTGAATTTTGTTCCTAAAACCAACGTATGTGAAGCCACAATTAAAAACCTTAGAAAGAAATTGGAAGAAAGCACGGGGAAAAAGTATATTAAAACATTATACGGCGAGGGTTATCTGCTGATTGCTGAATAAATTAACATCCTATTAACAGGTGTTGTTGTTATCAGATAGTTTTATTATAATAAAGGTCAAAATTCAGTTTGAAAATATGGCGACCTTTTCAAAAAAGATTCATAATTTTAATTTCAGCTTCCTTACTCCTACATTAAGAAGATTTATCTTCTGGAACGTTTTTATCTTCCTTATAATCATTATCTTTTTCAACTCGGTGCTTATTTCCATTACACGTTATGTAATGAATACTACTATCGACAATAGATTGAGGTATGAAATAGGGAAAATAGTATCTACGCTAGATATACAAGACTCAACAATATCGCTCATAAGTTTCTCTGAACTGGCGGAACCCGATTTCAAAACAATTACCAAGACTCCTTATTTTCTTCAGCTTTACAATTTGTCCGGTGACATTCTGATCTCAAGCGATAACTTGCAGAATTACAAAAAGATACCGATAGATACGGTTACCGATTACTCTAATTATTCATTCGGATATATTACCGTAGGCGATGATAAGCTGCGGGTGGGGTATTTTCCGCTTTATAATTCGGGCGGAAGAAAAGTTGCAATAGTACAGCTTGCAACTTTCGAAACAGAGCTTCAGGAAATGATGGATCAAATAATTCATTTTAATTTAATCATTCTTCCCGCAATAATTATTATTATACTGATTGCGAGTTTTCTTATCGGAAAGAAAAGTCTCTACCCGATAAATAAAATTATAGAAACAGCAAAGCAAATATCGGCTAAAAGTCTTACCTCGAGAATTGAGTACCCGGCACACCCCAACGACGAGCTGGGCAGATTAAGAGATACACTAAATGGGCTGTTCGATAGAATAGAATCTTATGTTAATCAGCTATCGCAATTTACCGATCACGCTTCACATCAACTGATGAACCCGTTAACAGCTATGAAAACAGAGCTTGAATATATTTTAAAGAAAAGCCGCAGTACTGAAGAATACAGATATTCACTTGAACAGCTTTTGAACCAGACAGACCATATGGTTAAGATTGTAAAAACCCTCTTGCTTCTCTCGAAGCAGGATAAGAAATCAGAGGAAAGTAAATCTATCTTCAATCTGAGTAAATTTATAAAGACGAATATTCCGGCAAAAATAAATTCCCACTCGATAAAACTAAATATTCAAGGAAATATTTACAGCAAAGGTGATTCCGATAAATTTGCAATGGTTATTGAAAACCTTGTGGATAATGCCGTCAAATATTCACCTAATAACAAAGAGGTGAATGTTACTCTCCGGCAAAACGGGGATAATATAGAATTGATAGTAGCAGACAACGGGATTGGCATAAATAACCTGGATAAAAAAAGAATATTTGACAGATTTTATAGAAGCGGAGATTCTGAAAAAATCGGAATAAAAGGTTACGGCTTGGGTTTAAGTTTAGTAAAAACAATTTTAGATGAAATGGAAGCGGAAATTAAAGTGGAGAACAACGAGCCATCGGGCAGCAAATTTATAATTGTTTTGAAAGCCATTAAATTCGAATAATAATTATCAAACCCTCGTTTAATTTATCTTCAAAAGATTAATTAGCTATTTATTACTAAATTTACAGCAGCAAAGAAATCTATATTAAATAATGCAAACTTTTACTTATTCAATATTTTATAAGCTTATATTTCGATTCGGGAACCTAATCGTTACATTTTTGCTTGTAATATATCTCGTTCCCATAATTGTTTATATAGATAAGAACAAAATACTACTTATCCCGCTAGTAATCTCTCTGATCATTCTTTACATAGTTAACAGAACTTATCTTATATACCACAAAATACTTCCCTATAAAATTGAAGCGGACGAAGATAAGATGAAATGCACAAAATTTTTTTTATCGAAAAAAGAGATTGTTATTTACTACAAAGACATCGAGTCGCTCAGCGGTGGAATTTTCAGCGGTAAGCTCTCGGGAATATTAAAAGTGTGTGACGGTAAAAACCAGGTATGTATAGGTTTCTCACAAAAGATGAAAGATTCGGGCAAGCTTATAACATTTATATTAAGTAAAGTTAATAAAGAACTTTATGACCAGGTTATCAATCATTTAACTGCTAAGAAAAAGAGATAACAAATATATTTTTATAAACTGCTTCCCCGGATACAAACTGACTTATTTCTTCCTTACCGTTTTCTTATTTTTATTTTAAAATTTTTAACAGATAATTTATTATGAAGATAGCAGTATTACTTTCAGGCGGAGTGGATAGTTCTGTTGCATTAAGACTTCTGAAAGATAATGGTCACGATCTCACCGCATTTTATTTGAAGATTTGGTTGCAGGATGAATTCTCATTCCTCGGCGATTGCCCATGGGAGGAAGATTTAAAGTATGCGCGCGCTGTCTGCAAGCAGGCAAATGTTCCGCTGAAAATTTTATCTCTTCAGGAGGAATACTGGGATACAGTTGTTACTTATACCATCGAGGAAATAAAAGAGGGAAGAACCCCGAACCCTGATATTTTTTGTAATAGCTTAATAAAATTCGGGCAGTTTTATGAAAAGATAGATGCCTCATTCGAAAAGGTTGCGAGCGGGCATTACGCCCGGGTTGAAGAAATTAATGGCAAATATATCCTGAAAAGATCCCCCGATCCTGTAAAAGATCAGACATACTTTTTAGCTTATCTTACACAAGCGCAGCTTTCACGAACATTATTTCCTATTGGTAAATTTAATAAAGTAAAAATCAGGGAACTCGCACATCATTTTAATTTGCCGAATATGGATAGAAAAGACAGCCAGGGAATTTGCTTTTTAGGGCAGGTAAAGTTTAGTGAGTTCATCAAACATCATCTTGGCGAAATAGAGGGTGCAATAATAGACATTGATACAAATAGAGTAATGGGCAAGCATCCCGGTTATTATTATTACACAATCGGGCAGCGTTCGGGATTGGGTTTAGGCGGTGGACCCTGGTATGTGGTGAAGAAAGATGTGAAGAATAATATTGTTTATATCTCACAAGAAAACAAAGCAATAAGAGAGCAGGATGAGTTTAATGTCGGAAAATTCAATTGGATATCAGGCAGTCCGCCTCATAAAAAAGAACTCGGTGTTAAAATAAGGCACGGAGCAAATATGTACGACTGTATGGTTGAATGGTTGGATGATGCTAAAGCAACTGTAAAGCTGGATAAACCGGATAAAGGAATTGCGCCCGGACAGTTTGCAGTATTTTATGATGATGATGTTTGTCTCGGCGGGGGAGTGATATTGTAGGACGAGTAATAGGAGGCTTCGCGAAACTTATTCTTCACAAAATGCTTAATGTTACTTGATTGGTTTGGAAGTGCTATTTTATTCATTTTTCAATGCTTCGCCTTCCTTATTGATTAATTTTGACACTAATATTAATGCTATTTGTTTACTTTATATAGGTTTTGCAAAGGATTCTAATAGAGTTTATTAACCGAATTATATTGTTTGAAAAGTGTGAAGTTTAGTATGATCATTCTCACTTGATATACCGATCAGTTTTTGGCAGTTATCACAAAGAAACGCATACCTTATACCAATTACTGAATCCATTTTACAGACAAAAGCAGAGTTAACTTCCTTTTTACAGTGAGGGCATTTGAGCTTTACAACTCTCTTTTCAAGTATTTTCGTCATTTTAAAACAGTCTCTTTCTCTCCATTATTATTAGACTGCAATGATACCTTAAATGTTACCGCTTATCAAGAAAATTAAGAATTATTAATAAAATCGGAATTAAAAATTACCGCAAAAGTTTTATTCAAAATATATTTTTTACACAGAGAAAAAAAATCATCAAAATTGCCAGCAGACCGATTGTAATTTATTGTTTCATTTCCATCTTTTAAATAATTATTTTCTGCCGGTTCGGAACTATTTTTAATTTAAGTTTATCAGAAGTTTTATTCGAAGAATGGAAACCACAGCATTAATATTTATTCCCGATATAAGCGGTTATACAAAATTTGTAACTGAAACCGAGGCAAAACACAGCAAGCATATTATTTCAGAATTAATTGAAGTAATCTTAAACGCTAACCAGCTCGGGATGGAGGTTTCGGAGATTGAAGGCGATGCGGTTTTATTCTTCCGGAAAGGCGACCCGCCTAAACTTACCGAGCTTATAGAGCAGGCAAAAAGGATGTTCCTGGATTTTCATGTTCACATTAGAATTATACAGAGGGATAATGTTTGCCAATGCGGGGCGTGTCGTACTGCTGTAAACCTAACTCTCAAGTTTATCACACATTTCGGCTTTTTAGAGGAAGTTGCCATCCGGGATTTTAATAAGATAATGGGCAGTGACGTAATCCTTGCACACAGGTTATTGAAAAACAATGTTCCGGAAAACGAATATCTTTTAATGACCGATGATTATTTTAACACTCAGGAATTAGAGAAACAGTATTTGGAATCGTGGGTTGATTTTAAATTACACATGGAAAATTTTTCTAACTTTAAAAACATCAGCATAAAGTATATTCCGCTAACAGCCGTTAGAAACGAATTACCCGATGTAACTAAATTCAAGAAAGAAGGATACGATTATTCCGAGCCGGATATTACAATATTTATTAATGCCCCGGTACTGCTTGTGCATGAATTGCTAACCGACTTTGATGCAAAACTGGAATACATTCCCGGATTAAAGAAAATTAAAAACCATCAGCCGATAAACAGAATAAACGCTTCGCACACATGCGTTTTTGACGATCTCGAGATACATTTCGTTACCCGGTTCAACGGGACAAAGGAAAGAGAAATTTCTTATATAGAAGAAGTAGAAGTAAGTAAAGGATTTGCATTTGTATCTGATTACAAATTAAAAGAAGAAGCGGAAGGAACAGTACTATCGGTAAAGATTTTTCCGGGGAAGGAGAAGAGAAAAAGTTCCCTGATAAAAAAAATAATATTACGAATTTTAAGAGGATTAATACTCTACAAAGTAAAAAAGACGGCTGCTGAAAATTTAAATAACTTTAAAGAGTTTTGTGAAAGAAAAGCAATTGAAAGGGAAAAAGAAAAATTTAACAGGGATTAATCCTTTATATAATTCTCTAACGCATACCCTTTCTCATAAAGTATATCCTTATTACGTTTAAGGAAATCTTTAATAGATTCAATTGAAATTACTCTTGTAATTCCGTATTTAATCTCCGAGAATTTATCGACGTAAATATTTCCTTTGTACGGTACTAACCTGCTGTACGGCTCATTATTTTTTCTTCGCAATGGAATGAGAACATCTTTTCTTTCTTCGGGAACCCACTGTACAATACCTACCAATTCGAAATTCGGTATGCCGTCTTTTATCGCCAGTACAATTCCCCCGCTATAACCCCGGTTTACAACCGCATCAACTAAAAATGAACCGTTCCCATCTCTGTCAGGGCTGCTTACAAGGGCTTTAGTTATCATCTGGTAGTTCATCGGATAGCCAAATATATAAACGAATGTTCCCCACTCAAGTTCTTTTGCTTTGCCGGGCGGGAAGCTGAAAACCGGGAATTTATATCTTGCAAAAGTCGTATAATTTCTTCCAATAAGTGCAACGTCAAGATTTTTATCCATCGCCAATATTTCCAATTCACTTCCTTCGGGAAATCCGGCTGCATAAATACGTTGCCTGACTTTAACTAATACTACTTCCACAAAATTTGTTAAGTAGCCGTTTTCATCGGCGGTATAAGATATAACAGTATCGGGGTAATTTATAACATGGGCACATGTTAACAAAGCTACTTTTCCCTCGTTCGAATAAATAATTGTGCCTGTACCCGAGCTTGATTTATCAGTAAACCCGATATGAATTGCCATGTCATCAATCGAGCCGCTTCTTATATCGCTCATCGTTAAACTGTCTGCCGTGTTGAATAGATATGTTCTGTAAAAACCGGTCGAGTTTATCCTGTTAACGGACTTGCTTATCTGCTCAAGTTCATTCGAGCTTCCTTTGTACGGAAATTCACTGTCATATTTTCCATCTTTCAGTGTGGGATATATTTTTTCGTAAGTAACCGGTGCACAAGAATAAAGTAATATTATTAAAAGAAGAAATAAAAATAACGGTACGTTGTTCGTTTTTTTCTTTTTCATGTCTCACTTCCCTTTTTTACAATTCAATTAATTTATTCTGAATTGCATATTGAGTCAGCTCTACATTCGATTTCAGATTCATTTTTTCAAAAATGCGGTTTCTGTAGGAATACACCGTATGAACACTAATTGATAATTCTCCGCCGATCTCTTCGGCTGTTTTGCCTAAAGCTATTAAACACATTATTTGATATTCCCTGTCCGAAAGATTCTCGTGGGGAATTTTCTTCTTATTTTCTTCAACTATCTCCGCTAATTTTTCGGCAAGAGACTGGTTGATATATTTCCTGCCGGAAACAATGGTTTTTATTGCCTTCACTAATTCAGTAGGCGCAGATACTTTTTTAAGGTAACCCGATGCACCGGCTTTAAGTGCTCTTATACCGTATTGCTCCTCGCTGAACATACTTAAAATCAATACGGGTATTTTAGGGTATCTTACTTTCATATCTTTCAAAGCTTCAAGCCCGCTTTTACCCGGCATATTTATATCGAGCACAACAATTGTCCATTTTTCTTTTGCAAGCAATTCAAAAAGCTCATTTACGTTAGCCGCTTCACCCGAAACAACCATATCTGATTCTTCGGCAACAATTTGCTTTAATCCTTCTCTTACAATTGCATGGTCATCGGCAATTAATATTTTAATTGTAGTATCCATAAAATAAATTTTAATTATCACCAAGAGGCATTTCAACAGTAACTTCGGTGCCCTTCCCCGGTATTCCTTCCACAGTTACCTCACCACCAAAAATCATCGCTCTTTCCTTCATGCCGATTAAGCCCAAAGATTTTGGATCTTTCTCCTGTTTTGAATTTATACCGATACCGTTATCCGCAATTTTCAGCACTAAATTTCTTTCTCTTTTAAGGATAGAAATATTAACCAAAGTAGCCGAAGAATGCCTCATTATATTTGTTAACGCTTCCTGAAAAATACGAAAGATTGCGGTAGATTTTTCATTATCCAGATTCACCTCGTCGCGCAGAAGTGTTAAAGAATAATTAATGCCTGTAACTTTTTTAAATTCCTGTGCCTGCCATTCAATAGCCGGAATGAGACCAAGCTCGTCAAGAATATCCGGTCTTAGTTTCGACGTAATACCCTGAACCTTTTCTACCGTTCCGTCAATCATATCGGAAATGGATTTAATTTTATCCTTAAGTTCTTCCTGATCGTCTCTTAATTTGTTTGCCAGTAAACTTATTTGAATTTTTAATACCGTTAAGACCTGACCCAATTCATCGTGAATTTCCCTTGCAATTGTAGTCCTTTCCTCCTCGCGGATCGACTGAAGATGCGTTGCAAGATTCCTCAACCTAAAACCGGTTCTTCTAAGTTTTTCTTCTGTTTTCTTCCTAACAGTTATATCTCTCGCAATAGATAGTACCATGGGCAATCCCTCATAAGTAAATAAATGCGAACTTATCTCAACGGGAATTAAACGTTTATCTTTTGCCATGTGAGTAAGTTCGTAAATAACATGCGAATCTTCCAACAGCTTTTGGGTGTACTTATTAAAATCGTTGATAAACGGCGGATAAACTATCGCGGATGGACTTAATTTAAGGAATTCTTCTTTTGAATAACCTAATCTATTACATGCAATTTCATTCACTTCAACAAAATCGCCGTAAGTTTTTCCCTCGGTAAGCTGTGTAACAAAAACCGCATCGTTGGCATTATTAAAAAGCATCCTGAATTTTTTTTCGCTTTCGATCAGTTCAAGTTCTGCTTTTTTCCTCTCGGTAATATCTTTAATAATGCTGAGTGTATATTTACCTTCGCCGGTTAAATCTAAAAATGAATTGGAAAACCCGAACCATTTTTTCTTTCCGTTCCACAGTGTGTTCTCTCTTTCGAAATGAGTTTTTATTTCGTTATTGCCAACATCTCTGCGATAAGTATTGAGCACTCTTTCCTGCTCTTTGGAATGATATACGATTGAAAACGGTTCACCTATCATTTTATCTTTTTCAAGTTCAACTATCTTACAATAAGCATCGTTTACCATAACAATTATACCGTTTCCATCTGTAAGCCGCATTCCGTCAACAGAAATATCCCAAAGCTGGCTGAATAGAATATCAAATTTAGTTAACACTTCCAAAGCTTTTTTATTCATTTTCGTAACCTTCCTAATCATCAAATATAATTATATCACAAATACTATATCGCTTGTAATTTCTCATTCATATTAAATTGCAGCCAAAACCATAACACGAAAAGTTTTAACTATAGCATTCAATTTATTATTTGCCATTATATTGTTTAAGCTTTTATTTTGAATCCTTTAAGCATCCATTTTCTAGCAAGTAGTAAACTGATTGGAGTAATAATTGCAATTAGTCCGTAAAAAAACCACAATGTTCCGGTGTGCATCTGCGAGGGCGGCACACCCTTGGGAATATATTTAGATAAAAACCAGCCCGAATAAAATCCCGTAAAAACCTTATCCAAAAACCAGGGAAACTGTCCTACACCCATATACAAACCAACTTTACCTTTGGGTGCAACTTCGGCAATCCATTGTAAAAATCTTGGCGACCACATAGCTTCACCAATCGTCATCAAAAGAACGTATAGCAAAAACATATACATATTAGGACCGATAGTTAATAAAAAAGTTGGTAATGCCATTACAAATGTACCGTATATCATCATTTTATAAACATTTACTTTCGCAGTTAAACCTGCTATTATAGGTGTTAAAATAAAGATAAGAATTGGATTCAGGTTAGTGAATACTTCAAAATATTGGCTAACAACCGAGCCCTGAAAAGCTCTATCGAGGTAATATGGAAGGGTGAGCCAATTATGCGCAAACAATGTTTGTACAGGAATTAAAATGAAGACAAAGAAAGTAAATCGTTTATCTCTAAAAGGATGCCAGGGTCGTTTTTTAATATACTCATAAGCTGTGAAAACAAACATTACAATGAAGAGAACAAATGCAATATCTATGTGAATATTCCGACCGAATAAATCGAATTCAAATACTCTGTTGATAGCATTCTTAAATCCAAACCCGGAAAGAAGAAAAAGCACTACTGTCAAAATTGAATAAGCGACCACCGGAACATTATTTATTTTTTCTTTTGGAATATTTTTATCGTTTTCATCATCGGTCGATTCATTTTCATCTGTTTCTGTTGATGCAGCATTTTCTTTTTCAACCCTATCTACAGCATCCTTATCAGTTTTACGCGTAAGAAGGGTAATCGTTATAATTAAAGAAACAGCCGTTAGAACAACATACACCCAGAAGACTGCGGTTAGCCCGTTCGGAGGAAATACGTTTTCAAATGAGTGGCGTGTAAAAGATGAAATGAAACCGGAAAAAAATGCACCGAGATTCATTAAGCCATAAATTACTGCGTAACCCATTGCAGCGGTTTTTTTATTGGTATACCGTTTTACGCCTGCATAAGCCGCCGGTTGGAACAAACCGTAACTTACAATCATAATCAGAAAGCCTGCTGTCATAGTATAGAACATAGGTGACCCGATACCTGTCCCCAAACTAATAGTGCCCGATAAACTTATAAAGATCCTGCCGATAAGCATCATCAAAAACGCCAATGCAAGCGAGGTTCGCACGCCCAGCTTATCCGACCAACCACCCAAAAGAAGCATGGCAAACGTTATACCGCCTGTAACGAAGCTATAAATTAGACCTGCCTGTTCATCTGTTACCCCGAGGTTTTCCGAAGAAAATTTGCCGAGAATTGTAAGAATACCAAAATATACAAGTCCCTCAATAATATACGGTACATTAATTCCCCACAATGCTTTCGGTGCTTTAACAAATGCCCTAAAAGTTTCGGCCAGCTCTTTAAAAGAATCCGATATTACTTTCCCAATGCTTTTCGATTCTTTCAGATCGGATTGATTCGAATTTTCTTCCACTATAATTATCCCTTCCGGTAAATTGTAAAAATTCCAACTTCAACTAATTATTTATGATAATATTTTAAAGTTAAATAATCTGACCGAGAATTTATATTAAGAAAGGATTTTTTTATGAGGAAGAATTGTTCTATAATGCTATAAGATATCGCTGCGGCTTAAAGGAATTGTAAATATAAAACTACTCCCCTTACCTTCTTCACTTCTTATTGTGATAGAACCGCCGTTTTTTTCTATAAGCTCTTTGCAAAGGATTAATCCTAATCCCGTCCCCTTTTCGTTCTCCGTTCCCACCGATTTAAACTGATCATCGATTCTGAAAAGCTTACCTTGATTTTCCGGACTAATTCCAATTCCATTATCCGAAATTGTAACTTCGGCGTAATCGTCTTTCTTAGATGCCTCGATAATAACCTTACCGTTTCTGAAAGAAAATTTGATGCCGTTGGAAACCAAATTTCTGAAAACTGTTTCAATCATATAATGGTCTGCAAATACATCAATATTATCAGGGATATTGTTTACAAGGGTTATACCCTTGTTGCTGCCGGTTTCATTGTATAAATTAATTACCACATCAGCCAAATCGCTTAAATTCATATTCGATCTTTCTACTTGCAGGCGACCCGTCTGCAACTGAGTCCATTCTAAAAGATTGTCAAGAAAATTGTAAACCTTTTTAGTAGAGCGGTATATATTTGTAACCGAGTCTTTTATTTCATCTTTAGTCATATCGTCGGCATATTGAGTTGTATATTCTGCTATTCCAAGCAGAGCATTAAACGGACTGCGCAGGTCGTGCGAAATAATAGAGAAAAATTTATCCTTAGAAGAGTTAAGCTCTTTCAGTTCTTCTGCATATTTAACTAATTTCATCTCTGCTGTTTTTCTTTTTGTAATATCAAATAATTGCGCTACAGTATAAGTAATCTTTTCGGGAGAATACTTTATGGGAGTAATGGTTACAAGCCCCCAGAATGAATCGCCGTTTTTCTTAATGTATTTTTTTTCAACCTGTACACTGAGCTTCGAATCGTTTTGTAAAAGGTCCTGTGCAATTTTAATAGAACGTTTCCTATCCGAAGGATGAGTTACATCAACCATATTCAAGTTCAAAAGCTCTTCGGGAATATAACCAAACAAATCTGCAAAGGATTTATTAACTTTTATAAACCTTAATTTGGGAGAAAGGATAGCCATGCCGATTCCTGAATTTTCAAAGATTGTACGAAACCTTTCTTCGC
This sequence comes from bacterium BMS3Abin03, assembly GCA_002898075.1. Classification (GTDB taxonomy): domain Bacteria; phylum Bacteroidota; class Ignavibacteria; order Ignavibacteriales; family Ignavibacteriaceae; genus BMS3ABIN03. Next base: position 15,713 of record BDSV01000228.1, on the reverse strand, counting down.
TTTCAGCGAGAGCTATTTCCGATAATTTTCTTTGTGTTATATCGGTCGAGGTGCCTATTATTCTTTTGGGGAAATTCCCATCCGGCGGCAATACGGTTCCCCGGTTAATGATCCATCTTTCCTGTCCGTCTTTTCTGATTATCCTGCATTCATAATTTATATCGCTGATTTTCCCGGTTCTAATTTCATCCGTTATTCGCAGCGCCTGTTCTTTATCATCATCATGTACTATATTTATCCATTCTTCAAAATTATTACCCAAATCCAGGTGTGAATAACCGGATAAATTAACGAACGATTTATCGGTTATAAATTTCAGCTCATCAATCCGGATTTCCCATACAGCGGTATTACCTGCTTCAACGGCTCTTTCATAGCGCTGTTTGGTTTCGAGCAAATCGTTATTAAGTTTGTGTTTATATAAAGCGATTTCTATTGTTCGCTGCAGTTCCTTTGTATCAAAAGGTTTAATAAGATATCCGAAAGGTTCGGTAGCTTTTGCACGCTGAAATGTTTCATCATCAGGATAGGATGTTAAATAGATTAAGGGCAGGCGCCGTGATTTGTTTATTAAATTCGCTGTTTCAATGCCGTCCATTTCCCCTTTAAGTTTTATGTCCATCAACACCAGGTCCGGTTTTTTAGTACGTACCATATTTACTGCTTCCGCTCCCGTGGCTGCGTTTCCCAAAACATTGTAGCCGAGAACGGTTAATTTTTTCTCAATGTTTTTCGCAACAATTATTTCATCCTCAACTATAAGAATATTTGTTTTAATCATATCATTTACTCTGAAAATATCACATTTAAATTATTCTATATAACCGTTTAATAAATATACCGGTTTAGGAAAAACTATTTCAACCTTGGTTCCTCTTTCGGAATAGATCGAATAAGTGCCACCGAGCTGTTTTACCAACATACTTACCAACTGCAACCCAAGTGTGTCGAGGCTGTCTATATTAACTATTTCCGGAAAGCCAACACCGTTATCAGTTACAGCCAGTATCAATTGCTCATAATCCTTTTCCTGCAAAAGAATTCTTATCTCCTTATTCTTTTTGCTGTTATTAAATGCATGTTTCATCGAGTTAGATACCAGTTCATTAATTATTAATCCGCAGGGAATGGCAACATCGAGATTTAATAAAAAATCCGTTACCTCGGTATTAATATTCACTTCGCTTTCGTCTGTTTGATAAGTTGACCCCAGATAATCAATTAAATTATTCAAGTACTCATCTGCTCTTATTTTAGAAAGGTCCTCCGACTTGTACAGCCACTCATGAATCAAAGCCATCGAACGAATCCTGCTTTGACTGCTTTTAAATATTTCCAAAATTTTAGAGTCTTCAACATATTCCGCCTGTAAATCAAGCAGGCTCATTATTGTTTGCAAATTATTTTTTACACGATGATGAATTTCCCTCAAAAGGATTTCCTTTTCCTCAAGAGAACTTTTTAACTTGTTATCGGCTCTTACTCTTTCCGAAAGATCGAGTACTGTAGAGATTAAAAGATTCTGATCGTACAGCGGGATGATTTTTGTGGAGATAACTTTCTTTTCATTATTCCCGGTAGTTATTTCAATGTCGTTCCAGTACATTTTAACATCATTCTTATTTTTTAAATTAGACATTACTTCATTTGCAATAAGATGTTTTTGCTTTTCATCAGAATATACTTTTGAAAAAACAGAATAAATATCGGGTAAATCTTCTTCTGCCCAGCCGTAAATTTCCTGCAATTTTTCATTCATAAAAGCAAACTTACCGGAATCGATTTCGTGAACCGATAGTCCCACGGGCAGATATTCCAGAATAGTTTCAATTAATTTTGTCCGGTCTTTCAGGATTTTTTCGGTTTGTTTTATTTCATGAATATCCCTGCCCGAACCGATTATATTAATTATATTACCTTCTTCATCCAATGCTGCTTTATCGGACCAAGCCAGCCATCTCCAACCTTTTTTTGTCATCGCTCTTTGCTCAACATAGCATGTATGAGGATGTTTTTTAAGCTGCTCCATTGCCAGCTCGGTTCTTTTCCTGTCCTCTTCGTGAACGAGAGGCATAAAGTATTTGCCTAAAAGCTGATCTTCTGTTTTGCCAAACAATTTGCAATACGAAGGACTTACAAATAAAAATTTTCCTTCCGAGTCAACTTTAACAATCAAGTCGGTTGTGTTGTTTATCAGCAAGCTGTAATTGTATTTACTTTTTTCCAGCGCTTTTTGTGCTTCAATCCTTTCAGTAATATCAAGTATTAATCCCTGAATTGCCGGGGCGCCATTGTACTCTGTTTTTTGAGAATACAACTCTAATATTTTTGTCCGGTTATCTTTGCTTATTCCTCTAAATCGATAATGAGTGGGAACATCAAAACCGGCTAAACGCTTTCTGAAATTATCCCAAACCAATTGTCTGTCTTCCGGATGTACTAAATTATCCACCTGCTGAGGTGTAAACGAAATTAGTTCATCAATCGAATAGCCGGTTATGTTTGCAAAAGCTTTATTCGAATAGACTATTTTCAAATTCTGAAGAATTACTATTCCCTGTAAAGAGTTCTCAACTAACTGGTGATATTTCTCATAGAAAATATCAGCACTATTTGAAGTATCGGGGTTCATTCAACGACTGGTTTTTATTATTAAATTTATCAACTTTCAATCAATTTAATTTATTTCAAATAAATATAAAAAACAAAATCCGAAAACCAATTTGTAAAAGGTATATATCTTAGTTTATTCATTTTATTCTCCATATCCGCTATTCCCTGCAAACCGCAGATATGAGCGGTAATAATTTTTCCCCCCACATAAAAATAATCTTTTCGGACGAGATCGTAAATTCCAAACAACATTTTACCTGTGTAAACCGGTTCAAATATATCCGTGAATTCAATTAGTTGCCTGTTAATTTTGGCATAACCGCCAAAATGATAATCTAAATTTATGCTCCAATTCTTTAATTTGTTTCCACCAATCAATTGTTTTGCTTGAGGAATAAGAAAATCCCATCCTTATAGAATTGAAAAACCAAGTGTCTTTGCTCTTCTGTTTAAGCCGGAAATTAAACCGGCAAGAGATCCTCCCGTACCCCACAAAGCAAATATAATCAAAATTGCAGTCTAAAGATTCAATTATTTCCGAAACCCCTTTTAAGGCAAGAGGGTTTGTGCCCCCTTCCGGTACAAGGTAAAATTTACCAGGTTTTTCGTTTGAAGATTTAATAAAATGCGGGTTATCTTTTATTCTATAAGTTCTTCTGTCTATGTAATGAATTTCCATCCCCATCTGTTCTGCAAAAGAAGGGAGCGAATTCAGCGGTAAATGTCCTCCACCTCTTATAATTCAATCGTATTGAAACCGAACAACTTACCTGCAGCCGCAACAGCATAAATATGGTTTGAAAAAGTACCGCTGAAAGTTAGTAAAGTTTTATACCCGCTTTTTTTGCGGCAAGTAAGTTATACTTCAGTTTATGTCATTTATTCTCTGATAATTAAGGATGATTTAAATCTTCTCTCTTTACAAACAGCTTTACACCGCTATTGAGAATTAACGGGTTTCCAATTCTCTTAATAGGTGTATCCTTTAAAATAAAAGCGGAATTTAAAATTGAATTGTTGCCGATCAAAAAAAATATTCTGAAATTAAATTTTTATAAGTAGGATTTATTTAATAATTTTTAACTAACCTAAAATAACAATCCGGTTATCTAAATATCCAATAGTATAATTATGACTGAAAAAGAAATTAAGCAGCTTAAGGAAGTTTTTAACAAAAGTGAAAGATCAAACGAAATTTCTTTCGGGAATATTTTGAAACAGATTGAAATTTTCGAAAAAGGTATTCCTTTTCTTAAGTTAAACAGACCTTGCAAAATAGGCGACGGCATTATTGTAATCCCCGAAGAAAAGCATAATCAACTAATTAATAAATTTCAAGATGCTGTTAATGAAGGCAGGGTGATGAAATTTGTTCCTGCATCCGGTGCGGCATCACGTATGTTTAAACACCTGCAGTCGGTTTCGGAAAAACTAAAAGATGTTACTCTTCAAACCTTACAGACTCTAATCGATAACGGCGACACCGATGCGGAATTGGTGAAAGAATTTATTGAAAAAATAAAACTATTTGCTTTTTATCCCGAACTGGAAGCCAAACTTTCAAAAGGCGGATACAACATAGATGAACTCTTAAGCACGGGCAATTATAAGGAAATTATCAAATATACATTGGAACCGAAAGGATTGAATTATGCACATCATCCCAAAGGAAGCATAAAATTTCATCATTATCCCGATGGTGCAAAAACGGCATTTGAAGAGCATTTGGCTGAAGCGCTAAACTATGCAAAGGATAAGAACAACATTGCAAGGATTCATTTTACAATTGCTCCCGAACAAACGGAGCTTATCCGGACTATAATTGACCGGGCAATAAAACAGCATAAAGAAAACGGATATTCGATTGAGGTTACTTATTCATATCAGAAACCATCCACAGATATAATTGCAGTTACGGTTGACAACAAACCGTTTACAGGTAAAGACGGCAAGCTTGTTTTCAGACCTGCAGGACACGGTGCGTTGCTTGAAAATTTAAATGATTTAAAAGGTGACCTGATCTTCATAAAAAATATTGATAACATTGTTCCAGATCATTTAAAAGAAGAAACCTACAGGTTCAAGAAAATACTTGCAGGGTATTTAATTGAATTGAATTCAAAGATTCATTCTTATTTAAACCGGCTCGGGCAAAGCTCCGTTAATGATTTATTGATCGCTGAAATTCACGAATTCGCTGCCAACGATTTATCCATCTACTTCCAAAGTGATTTTGTCTCGCTGAATAAAGAAGTGAAAAGGAGAACCCTGTTTGAAAAATTAAACCGCCCGGTAAGAGTTTGTGGAATGGTAAAAAATGAAGGGCACGCCGGCGGCGGTCCGTTTTGGGTCGAAGAGAAAGACGGTTCTGTTTCTTTGCAGATTGTAGAAAAAACGCAAATCGATCTCGATGATGAGAGCCAGAAAAAAATACTTGAATCGTCAACTCACTTTAATCCTGTCGATCTTGTCTGTGCCGTAAAAGATTACAGGGGAAAACCTTTTAACCTTCTTGAATATACAAATCCCGGTTCGGGGTTGATTACAATTAAATCGAAAGACGGAAAGGAATTAAAAGCACTGGAGCTTCCGGGTTTATGGAACGGGAGTATGGCAAAGTGGATAACCGTGTTTGTGGAAGTTCCGAGAATAACATTCAATCCTGTTAAAGAGGTAAACAATTTACTATGGAAGGAGCATCAGCCGAAAATATAAAATAGTATGAAATAGTTATCTGTATTGTTATTTCAAAGCAAACGGTATGCTTGCTTTAGCTTTTGAATGTTGTAAGTAAGTATGTTGGCAACAGTGCGTCTTTGCGGACGTTACCGGAATAAGCGGAGAGAGAATCATATCGAATATGATGAACGTTACATTTGGGACTAATAATATCATTCTTTCATTCGTCCCTACGGGACTTTCCATTGGATGGGCTTGCATTTTATTCCCGCCAATAAATTGACGGGTTATTATCAGATATCCCTAACGGGATATTTTTTTCGGTTGGCATTTTCGTGAATGAAAATTTGTCCCGTAGGGACAGAATGGAAATAACCCGGTGATTTATCTCCGGGGAGAAAATAATGAACATAAAATTTAATTAGTCCCGTAGGGACGGATGAGACATGTTTTTATCTCTCTCCTTTTCATTTGCCCACCGATTACGAAGCTATTGCTTCGTGCTACAAATATTCTACAAATAATCGATATACACCTTTTACAAATTGGTTTTCGGATTTTGGTTTTATTATAAACTCACCTTTATCATCTCTTAAAAAAAGAGGAGTTTATTGTAAAATCCGAAAACCAATTAAAATAGTGTATAAGAACCCATCACAACAAATTGCTGGCAAGCTCCGCTAACTCGGAGCGCTCTCCTTTTTCCAAATTTATATGCGCATAAAGCCGCTGCCCTTTAAACTTATCTATTAGAAAAGATAACCCGTTCGACTGCCCGTCTAAATACGGATGATCTATTTGAAAAATATCACCCGTAAAAACAATTTTTGCGCCCTCGCCGGCACGTGTGATAATCGTTTTAATCTCGTGCGGAGTAAGATTCTGCGCTTCATCGACAATAAAGAAAATTCTCTGCAAACTTCTTCCGCGGATGTACGTAAGCGGTTCAATCACTAATTTTTCATCTTTCAACATATTATCAATCAACTGGTAATGCTTATCTGTTTCTGGAAACTGATCCTGTATAACTTTAAGATTATCCCATAACGGCTGCATATACGGTGCAAGCTTGCTTTCAACATCTCCGGGAAGATACCCGATATCTTTGTTGCTTAACGGTACGATGGGACGGGCTATATAAATTTGTCTGTACTGCTTGCGAACGTGCAAAGCGCCGGCTAAAGCAAGCAGGGTTTTTCCGGTTCCTGCTTTTCCTGTCATCGAAACAAGTTTTATATCATTATTAGTCAGTGCACTTACGGCAAAAGTCTGTTCGGCATTTCTCGGCGTTATACCATAAACAACATTCTTATCAATTTTTTTTATGAACTCCTTATTTTGATCAAGCTCCGCAAGTACAGACCTGCTTTGGTTCCGCAGAATGTAAAATTTATTCGGCAGCGCTTCGTTATTAATTATTTTTAACAGCGGTTCGGCTGGTACACGGTACGGTGGCTGAAATAATTTAACGATCACTTCGTCATCAAAATCCTCAACAACTTTTTTACCGCTGTAAAGTTCTTCAATACTGCTTATCCTGTCTGTTGTATAATCCTGTGCGGGAATACCGAGGGCTTTGGCTTTCATCCTGAGATTTACATCCTTGGTTACAAGAATAACTGCTCTTTTATTTTCATACCTCTTATGCCATTCCAGCGCAACACTAAGTATTCTATGATCGGGAGTATCTTCCTTAAAAATTTCCTTTATCTCTTTCGATAAACCCCTCGATATCGCTATACCCAACTGCCCCCTTCCCTTTCCCATTGAAACACCACCGTTAAAAATATCTTCACCCGTGATCGAATCAAGTGTGCGTGCAAACTCTCTTGCGTTCAGATTTATTACCTGGCTTCCTCTTTTGAAATGATCCAACTCTTCCAAAACTGTAAGCGGTATCACAACATCATTCTCTTTAAACTGGTTAATACAGCTTGCATCGTGTAGAATAACATTTGTATCGAGTATGAAAATTTTATGCGGTTTTTTAACGGGTTTGGTCATATCTTTTTTTTGTAATTAATAATAAGTGATGATATTCTATAATAAGCGGACCGACCTGCCGGAAGGTGAGTGCTGTTTAAAAATATTTTGTGCAGGATAAGATTTTTGTACAAATTATTCTTCTACAATAATCAAAATTCATTTGTTAGATTAGAGTAATAAATATCGAAAACGTTAATACAAGGATAAGGAATTTCTCCGAAAAATTATGACCCCGAAAATTTGAAACTAATTATAACTCCACTTATATTTGATAAACTAATTAAGACAAAATGTTGACAAAAGAAAAGTTCTATAAAACAACGATAAATATTCGAAGCGATAATTATTTTAGCCGCTCAGATGAGTGGCTATTTTTTTTATTTAAACCGGATCATCAATGAATAAAAAAATAAAAGCAAAATTACTATTGGAAGACGGCAGTGAATTTGACGGGGACAGTTTTGGATACGAAGGGAACACTAACGGCGAAGTGGTTTTCAATACAGGGATGGTCGGCTATCCCGAAACGCTTACCGATCCTTCGTACAGGGGACAAATACTTACCTGCACTTACCCGCTTATCGGAAATTACGGTGTGCCTTCAAAAGAAAAAGCAAATAATCTTTTAATGAATTTCGAATCGGGAGCAATACATTGCCGAGGGTTAATCGTTTCAAATTATTCGGAAGAGTATTCACACTGGTCTGCAGAAAAATCGTTGGGTGAGTGGTTGAAAGAAGAAAATATTCCTGCCGTCACAGGTATCGATACAAGAATGTTAACAAGAAAGCTTCGTGAAAAAGGAACGATGCCGGGGATGATAATTATCAATGAAAAAGAAGAAATTAATTTTGAAGACCCGGATAAAACTGATCTTGTAAATGAGGTAAGCATTAAAGAACCTGTTGAATATCCGGCAGGAAAAACTAAAATAGTGCTTGTAGATTGCGGTACAAAAAACAATATCATAAGAGCGTTTACCGGCAGGGATATAACGGTGATAAGAGTACCCTTCGATTACGATTTTCTTAATATAGATGCGGACGGAATATTAATTTCCAACGGTCCCGGTAACCCGAAAATGAATAAGATAACAATTGAAAATGCAAAACGGGCTTTGCGTAACAACAAACCTATTCTTGGAATATGCCTCGGTTCGCAGATACTCGCACTTGCGGCAGGAGCAGATACTTATAAACTAAAGTATGGTCACCGCGGTTTAAACCAGCCGTGCAATGAAATGGGAACAAGACGAAGCTATATTACTTCGCAGAACCATGGATACGCAGTTCGTTCGGAAACATTACCGCAGGATTGGAGAGAATGGTTTATTAATGACAACGACGGAACGAACGAAGGATTACTGCATATTTCAAAACCGTTTTTTGCTGCACAGTTTCATCCCGAAGCTTCTCCGGGTCCGGATGACAGTGAGTTTATATTTGATATGTTTGTAAGAGCATTAAGCCCCACTTTAACCATTCTAAATGAGGATAAAAATAATTAAATTCGATTATGCTGTTAACGTTAAATACAAAACCGGAATGATAAAAAAATCAAAACCAAATAAAGTATTAATACTTGGTTCCGGTGCTTTGCAAATAGGGCAGGCGGGCGAGTTTGATTATTCCGGCAGTCAGGCAATTAAAGGATTGAAAGAAGACGGGGTATCCACAGTCCTTATAAATCCGAATATAGCAACAATTCAAACTTCAGAAAACTTTGCCGATAAGGTTTACTTTCTTCCAATAATATCATCCTTTGTAGAAAAGGTAATTGAAAAGGAGCAGCCCGATAGCATTCTTCTGCAGTTCGGCGGACAAACGGCATTGAACGTCGGCGTAGATCTTTACGAAAAAGGAATTCTTGAAAAATATAATGTTCATGTTTTAGGCACCCCGGTTGAAACCATCCGGGCAACTGAAGACAGGTTATTATTTGCCGGGAAGTGCAATGAGATCGGTTTGAAAGTAGCTTGTAGTAAAACTGCCGGAAATTTGGATGAGGCAATTATTGCTGCTGATGCAATCGGCTATCCGGTAATGGTTAGAATTGCCTATGCACTGGGCGGACTAAGCTCCGGCATTGTTAATAATAAAGAGGAGCTTATCGAAAAATCGAAGAAAGCGCTCAAGTTTGCAAACCAGATTTTAATCGAAGAATCGCTCGCTGGCTGGAAGGAAGTTGAATATGAAATCGTGCGTGATAAATATGATAACTGCATTACAATCTGCTCGATGGAGAACGTGGACCCAATGGGAATCCATACCGGAGATAGTATCGTTATAGCGCCCGTTCAAACATTAACAGCCAGGGAAAATTTCAACCTGCGATCGATCGGGATAAAATTGATCCGGCATCTTGGTGTAGTGGGTGAATGCAATATTCAATATGCGCTCGACCCGGATTCGAACGATTACAGAATTATAGAAGTAAACGCACGTTTAAGCAGAAGCTCTGCGCTTGCATCGAAAGCAACCGGTTACCCGCTGGCTTTTATTGCTACAAAACTCGCACTTGGTTACGCACTTAACGAAATAGCAAATAATATAACCCGGGAAACGTCAGCATGTTTCGAACCCGCTTTAGATTACGTTGCGCTTAAATTCCCGCGATGGGATTTACAAAAGTTTCAGCAGGTGAGCACAAAGCTCGGTACCGAAATGAAGTCGGTAGGTGAAGTGATGGCTCTTGGAAGAAGTTTTGAAGAAGTATTTCAAAAAGCTTTAAGGATGCTGGATGTCGGTTTTAACGGGTTTACCTGCAACAACCTGGTTTTCGAAGAGCTTGATAAAGAACTTTCCGAACCTACAGATAAAAGAATCCTTGCAATTGCTGAGGCGCTCCGCAGCGGATATTCTGTTGATAAAATTTATGAGCTGACAAAGATAACCAAATGGTTTATTTACAAGATGAAGAACATCGTTGAAACAGAAAAGAAAATAAAGAACCTGCCTGCTGGTAAAATAGAACCTGCGTTAATGCTCGAAGCAAAACAAAACGGATTTTCAGATAAACAAATTGCCGTCTTAACAAACACTGATGAAACGGGAATAAGAAAACACAGAAAAAAATTGTGCATTGAACCATGCATAAAACAGATCGATACACTTGCAGCAGAATACCCGGCACAAACCAATTACCTTTATCTTACATACCACGGGGAAGAAAACGACATCGATCCGGCACGGGGAAATCAAATAGTTGTACTCGGCAGCGGTCCTTACCGAATCGGCTCTTCCGTCGAGTTCGACTGGTGCTGCGTTACTGCTGTTAATGCGGTTAACAAGTGCGGCTATAAATCGATAATGATCAATTGTAATCCCGAAACCGTAAGCACCGATTACGATATATGCGATAAATTATATTTTGAAGAACTAACCTTCGAACGGATACTCGATATTTATGATAAAGAAAACCCCTCGGGTGTGATTGTTTCTATGGGCGGACAGGTGCCTAATAATCTTGCAACCAGAATGCACACTGCGGGTATAAAAATTTTAGGCACATCGCCGGGGCAGATAGATAATGCCGAAAGCAGGCACAAGTTTTCGCAAATTTTAGACAAGCTTGGAATCGATCAACCTACATGGGAAGAAGTTACAACTTTAGAAGCGGCAAAAGAATTTGCCCTAAAGGTTGATTACCCTTTACTCATACGACCAAGCTATGTTTTAAGCGGTGCGGCAATGAGTATCGTTCTTTCCGACGAAGAGCTGGAAATATATCTTAAAAAAGCAGCCGGGCTAAATAAAGAGTATCCTGTTGTTATTAGTAAATTCATTACCGATGCAAAAGAGATTGAAGTTGATGCCGTAGCAAACAACGGCGAACTTTTCTGTTATGCAATTGCAGAACATGTTGAAAATGCCGGGGTTCATTCGGGTGATGCAACAATTGTTCTGCCTCCTCAAAGAACATACCTCGAAACCATGCGGAGGGTAAAACTGATAACTAAACAGATTGCAAAGGAACTTGAGATTTGCGGACCCTTCAATATGCAGTTTATAGCTAAAGATAACGATGTAAAAGTAATTGAATGTAACCTGCGCGCTTCAAGGAGTTTTCCGTTTGTATCGAAAACATTGAAGATAAATTTTATTGATATTGCTACACGATTGATGCTCGGTGAGAAAGTACCGAAGATAGACAAGTCATCATTCGATTTGGATTATGTGGGAGTGAAGGCATCGCAGTTCTCTTTTACAAGATTAAAAGGTTCCGACCCGGTTACGGGAGTTGAAATGTCATCCACCGGGGAAGTTGCCTGCCTGGGAGATGATTTTAACGAAGCTTTTTTGAAAAGTGTTTTATCAACCGGGCAGAAGGTTCCGCAAAAAGCCGTTATGCTTTCAACCGGTACGCCTAAAAACAAAGCAGAACTTTTAGAAGATATAATCACGCTGAAGGAGATGGGTTTAAAACTCTATGGTACAAAAGGGACGGCGGACTATTACAAATTAAACGGGCTTGATGTTGAAATCCTTTACCGCCCGTTCGACCATAAAGAGCCGGGCATTCTTCCGTTTTTAAGCGACGGCAAAATCGATATGGTAATAAACATTCCCAAGTCGGCGGAAAAAGTCGAGCTTGACAGTGATTACATCATACGCAGGAAAACCGTCGATCTGAATATCCCGTTATTCACAAATGTTCAGGCGACTAAAAGATTTATCAAAGCATTGAGTCAATACAAACCGGGGGAACTACCGGTAAAAAGCTGGGATGAGTATCAGTAGGCAGGGATAAATAAGTAAAAGCTAATTTGTGAAAATTAAACAGCTACATTTAAAAACGTACGGCTTCAGGGCTATTTTCATATCAACCGAATACTAATTTCAGGGAAACATTAAATTATCTATAGAACTTGCCTGCCCTATGTTTTTAATATTTTGTTGTATTCTCGTGCTTTTTAATTTTTTGTCCAGCGTCAAGTCGGGCACACTCTTTAGGTGGCTTTAATTTGTAGATTGGTGTGAGCAACCAGCCAATGTATATGACTGCGAAGCGTTGATTATCTCAAGTCCTTAATCCACTCTTTAACAAGTGTCGGTATTCGGTCAACGACTTCTTTTCCAAATAATGCTTCATCAATGAACCCCATCTGAAGCATATCAACGATCCTACACAAATATGACCGTCCAAGCGTCCACCAAGTAAAATAATCGTCCACCATCAAATAGTGTTTGACCTTCCTGTTAATATTTTCCTCTGCCTCTCTAAGCTCAAATCCGTCCAGAAGTGTCTCGTAAACCCCATCTGCAACTCGACTTCCAAAAGTTGTTGTGTGGTAATACTCTTTAATCTCCCAAATAGCTACCGGGTTAATAACTATTGGAAATGCCCCGTCAACTCGCCTCGAAAGTGTCCTTAAAGGAAATCCGTTAATAGTTATAGCAGTCAATTCCATTGGGTTGTAATTGCAAGGTTTACCTCGAGCATTTTTCTCAATAAGCATATTGATTATGCCGGTGAAGAAAGCGAAGTCCTTTTTCTTTCCTTTCTGTTTATTCAGGGGTAAAGGACACGTTGGTTTCAATTCTTTTTTCAGCTTCTTGAAAAGTGTTTTAGCGGATTTTGCATCCATCAAGTTTGGCTCAATCTGCTCATTCAAAACTTTCTTTCTGAATTTGAAATATCCGATCATGTTTTTGCCAAAGTCTGTCCATTTGTTATTTTCAATCAGTTTGGAATAGTTTAGTCCCTCCTGTTTAAAGGTGTTTTTTACTTGTTCGGTGGTTGGAATTACAAAATCAGGATTTGGATTTTTCTTGGTTTTGCGTTCAAAGTACCCAAGCCTTTGATTGAGTAACTTAACGTTAGCCCAAAATTCCAGATCTAAACTTGTGTATTTATTTTTTGGCTTCATTAAATGCTTTTTCAAACTCGTTAATAAATTCTTTCAAATTACTTCCAAGAGCTTCACAGATTTCCTTCAATTCGATCAGGTCAATGCGTCTTTCTCCGCTCTCTATTTTACTTACAAAAGATTGCGGAACATTGAGCTTTTCAGCAAGGTCTGTTTGCCGCATACCTGAACCAATTCGTAACCTGTACAACTGCTCGAGTATGATTTTGTATTCATTTTTATATAAGCTCTTATCCATAAAATTTAAAATAATATCCGATTTTAGTATATCCCGAAATGGAATAACAACACAAGTTTTTGTATATTTACAAAAAAAAGTTTTTTTATGCAGCTAACAATAGATCAGAAATACGCAACCTACTACCCGCCTAAAACCCAGTTGCTAAAATGGGTTGGAAACAAACAACGTTTTGCAGGAGAAATTACCAGGTTTTTCCCGGTGAATTTCAACAAATTTTATGAGCCGTTTTTGGGTAGCGGTGCAATCACTGCAACTGTTGCTCCGAGTAATGGATTTGGTTCCGATGTATTTGCTCCCTTGGTTGAGATTTGGCAAACACTTGCGAATAACCCTGATGAACTCATTGGCTGGTATGCCGAGCGCAGGAATAGAATTGAGCAGGAAGATAAGGTTAAAGTTTATGAAGAAATAAAAGCTTCGTACAATTCGAATCCGAATGGCCCGGATTTTTTGTTTTTAACAAGATCATGCTATGGAGGAATTGTCAGGTTTAGAAAAGTGGATGGGTATATGTCAACTCCTTGCGGTGTGCACAATCCGATTTCGGCTGAAAGCTTTTCAAAACGTGTTAATGAGTGGCATAGAAGAATGAAAAATGTAGAGTTTGAGTGTATGGATTACCAAGAAGCTTTTAATATGGCAAAGAATGGTGATTTCATTTATTGTGATCCACCATATAGTCATAGTCAAAGTATATTATATGGTGCGCAAGATTTTTCCCTTGTTCGATTGTTGGAAAAAATTGATGAGGCGAAGTCCAAAGGGATTAAGGTTGCTTTAAGTATTGACGGCAGCAAAAAGTCTGGCGATTATATCTGTGACTTGCCAATTCCAGAAAGTCTTTTTGAACGAGAAATCTATGTTAGTGTCAGCCGGTCTATGTTGAGGCGTTTCCAGATGGAAGGGAAAACACTTGAAAAGGAAATAGTATCCGACCGTCTCCTTTTAACTTATTAGCCGGTCTGATCCGTTGGAAAAAACAATTATTGAGCATGTCTAGGGGTTGGCTTGAGCGCCCGGAGTTTTACGCTCTCTTGTCTGTGTTTAGGTGTCATTACATGAGATACAACTTTTTATTTACTGCAATAATAATGAGTTCACTTTAAAAAGGTAATCATAGTGAAAACAAGATTCAAAAAGATATAAAAATTTAATGGATTCCCACTTCCCCCGATAAATCGGGAGGAATGACACTCAAGAATACTGGCTTTTTAGAGTCAACTCAATAATAAAATAAAATTTGTATGATGATGATTAAAAATGAAACCTGCTCTAATAACCTTAGCCAAAAACAGAATTTGTTTGAAAGTCTTTAAGCCCGTTCCATTTACTAAATTCCTAGCCAAAAACATTATCCTTTTCTATAATATTTCATTGCTTCGGGGATCCAGGATTTTAAATCATTTATTCTTGTTTCACCTGACGGATGTGTGCTTAAAAATTCCGGCGGTGATCCACCCTCTTTATCTGCCGACATTCTTTCCCAGAATTCCGGTGCAGCATAAGGATCGTATCCCGCTATTGCCATAAAAATTAAACCCAGATGATCTGCTTCACTTTCTTGGGTTCTGCTGTAGGGCAGCATTATTCCAAGCTGTGTGCCCGCACCATAAATGCCAAGCCACAATTTTTTTGTTTGTGCGGGTTCTTTATCAAGTGCAACCATTAAACTAACCGCACCCACCTGTCTTAGCAATTCCTGGCTCAATCTTTCATTTCCATGTTCCGCAATAGCATGTGCAATTTCATGCCCGAGTACAACAGCAAGTCCCGCATCATTTTGTGTAATAGGAAGTATGCCGGTATAAACAACCACCTTACCGCCCGGCATTGCCCAGGCGTTTACCTGATCGCTTTCAACAAGATTAAATTCCCACTTAAACCCCTCGAGTCTGTCTGCAAGGTTTTGCTCTCTCATATAACGCTCAACGGCATGCTGAATTTTCCGACCTACATTATTTACCATCCGAACAGCATTTTTATCATTACTTAATTTATTCTCCTGAAGGAATTCATCATACTGCTGAAAACTCATCGCCAGCATTTCACTATCGGGTATTAAATTTAACTGGGGTATGTACAACTGTCCAGTTAATTTATTACCTTTGCAGACATGATATACCCAAAGAATCAGATAGAATTTGAAAAGATGTTTGCAACAGAAGAAGATTGCATAAAATACATAATAGCACTTCGTTGGTCAGAAGGATTCTCATGTCCTAATTGTTCCCAAAATGTATATTGGTTTGCAAGCAAGAACAGAATCATTTGTGCTGCCTGTGAATACCAAACCACTGCAATTGCCGGGACTATATTTGAACAATC
>BDSV01000227.1 GCA_002898075.1 bacterium BMS3Abin03 | reverse complement strand
GTAGTCGGTAGAACCCAGTGTCCGGCAACTCGTTCCGGAAGGACACTCGTTGGGAGAATGAAGGTAGCGATATAATTTACACTAATGATGAATCATACGATCCGAGTGTTGATGTAAATCTGAATAGAACCGGTTATAAACTGACAACGGTTAGAGATAGACCGCCACTTTAATGGTAAGTTCTAATTTTAAAAATAATTTTATCTAAGTTAACTCATGGTAGGGCGCCTGTTTGAGTATCAAAACGATCATTCCCCATCTTTTTTATTTTTATCGCTTTATATATTTATTTCTATTAAATTTAATTCGAAGATTTTATAAGATTTGTACATATTCCCGGAGGAAATAATGAGTAAAAAAATAATACCTGCTCACAGAACCGCAAATATAACTTATGCAGTAAGAGACATAGTTGTACTTGCAAATGAAGTTGCAAAATCCGGAAAAGAAATGTTATACCTCAACATCGGCGATCCGAACATTTATGATTTTGAACCTCCTAAACATCTTGTTGAAGCAACGTACAAGGCAATGCTGGAGAATAAAAACGGTTACGCTCCTTCTTCCGGAATTCAGGAAGCTCGTGATGCAATCGAGCGCGAAGCCGGGAGAAAAGGCATTACAAATGTGCACGATATTTTTATTACAACCGGTGCGAGCGAAGCAATTGAAATATGTCTGACAGCGCTTGTAAATGAAAGCGAAAATGTATTACTGCCGACTCCGGGTTATCCTCTTTATACGGCAATCGAAAGCAAGCTTGAACTGATTGGCAATCCATACTTTCTAAATGAAGATAACGGATGGCTGCCCGATATTGATGATATCAAAAGTAAAATTAATGATAAGACAAAAGCCATAATACTTATCAACCCAAACAATCCTACCGGGTCACTTTATACGGAAGAAAATCTTCGACAGATAATTGAACTCGCATTGGAAAATGATCTTGTAATATTTGCGGATGAAATTTATGACAAACTCTTATTTGACGGTAAAAAACATGTTTCAATCGGTTCATTAAATAAAGATGTTTCGTGTATTACGTTCGGCGGGCTTTCGAAAAACTATATGGTTCCGGGTTTCAGAATCGGCTGGGGAATTGTAAGCGGACGGAAGGAAGCTCTCTCCGATTATATCGAAGCTATTAATAAAATATTACGTGCGCGTCTCTCGGCAAATCATCCCGAACAATTCGGTATAAAACCATCGTTGGAAGAAACACAGGAACATCTTGTAATTGCAACGGAGAAGCTGATAAAAAGACGCGATATGACTGTAGAAATGCTAAACGCTATTGATGGAATTTCTTGTGTAAAACCGGAAGGAGCGTTTTATGCATTCCCGCGATTACACATGCAGCAATCCGATGCGCATTTTGTGGCTGAATTAATTAAAGAAACCGGAGTTGTAGTTGTTCCGGGAAGCGGCTTCGGGCAGGTTCCCGGCACACAGCATTTCAGGGTTGTCTTTTTACCTAATGAGCAGATTCTTGAAAAAGCATACAAAGCAATCGGTGATTTTTATCAAAAATATTTAGATAAATATCCTGTAAAAGCAGAAGCTAAAATTCAATAGGCAGTAGGCAAGGGGCAGTATGCAACGATATGTAATAAATAATTGATCTAATTTCTAATCGACTTAATTTACCTAAGAAATAACTTATTTAACTAATAACCAAATTTAATTTTCAATTCAATCTATAAAAAAGTAAAGTGAAAATTAATAGGGGGAACAAACAAAAAGTAATCAAACAGATTGTAAATCGAGGCTTGTACCTTGGAATTTGATTAGTACCTTATAATTAATATCCTGTTATGATTTGGCAGAAAATAACAAATAACAAATTCCAAAATTCAAGTAATATCCAAATTCAAAATATCAATGTTCAAAAATAGTTTGGAATTTTAGTAATTGAGATTTGAATTTTATTTGGAATTTGTTTTTTGAAATTTGTCATTTCCGGTTTATCCGGGTTAAGTTAATTAGAAATTTTCATAACGTTAATATTGTGAAAAAATTAACAGGATTAATTAGTCACTTAATTTTTAATTTGCGGCTTGCCGCGCTATATATTAAAAGTCGATCAGTAAAAAACACTAACCGTCTATCAATGGTAGTTGATTAGAGAAAAGGCAATGTATATATTTGCTTTTCAAATATTCATTAGTAGTGATTTACGGATTTGAACGATATTAATTTTACAACACTTCCTAACGGAACACGGATAATTTCCGAATTTATTCCCCATTTTAAATCTTTTTCTCTCGGCTTCTGGTTTAATCTGGGTGCCAGGGATGAAAATCTGTCGAACAACGGAATATCGCATTTTATAGAGCACATGCTATTTAAAGGGACAAAGAAACGTTCCGCAAAACGAATTTCGGAGGAGATAGAATCTTGCGGGGGCTATTTGAATGCTTTCACCTCAAAAGAACAAACATGTTATTATACAAGAGGCTTATCGGAAAACATAGCACGGTCTTTCGGGGTTTTAGCCGATATGATTCAGAACCCATTATTCAAAAAAAGTCATATTAAAAGAGAAGCCGGAGTTGTGATCGATGAGCTGAGAGATGTTTACGATAACCCGGAAGAATTGATCTTCGATAAGTTTGAAGAAGTAATATTTAAAGGCAGTAAACTCAGTCTTCCTATAATCGGTACGGAGGGGAACATTAAAAAATTCAATTCGGATGAACTGCATAAATATCACCGGAATAAATATAATACAGATAAGCTTTTAATCGTTGCTTCCGGCTCTGTAGAGCATAACGAACTTGTAAAGCTTGCTGAGCAGCACATCGAACAGCGCAGTAAAAACGCTGTTATCCGCCGGGATAAATTTGTATCGCATTCGGCAAAAGATCTTACACTTGAAAAAAATATTCACCAGGTACATTCCATTATCGGTCGTTCTACGGTTGGATTTAACAGTAAAAAAAGAAATAAGATAAAAGTGCTTTCTACTTTATTAGGAGAGGGCAGCAGCTCAAGATTGTTCCAGGCAGTTAGAGAAAAATCGGGGATGACATACCAGATAAATTCATTTATTAACTCATACCAGGATGTCTCATCATTCGGTGTTTATTTTTCAACTAACATTAAATTAGCCGGTAAAGTTTTGGATGTGGTCTATAAAGAATTTAAAAAGCTGAGAGAGTTAGAAGTAAGTGAAAAGGAATTGAATAAAGTTAAAGCATATATTAAAGGCGGTACTTTATTGAGTCTTGAGAGCACAACAAACAGGATGATACGGCTTGCAAACTCCGTGCTTTATTTTAACAAGGTTATACCCGTAGAAAAATACCTGAATGATATTGAGTCGGTTACTCAAAAAGAGATACTAGATATCTCAAATGAATTACTTAACGAGAAGAAGCTGGTTAAAGTTGTTTTAAAATCAAAAGATAATTCTATATCACGAGCAGCATAAAATAAAGAGATTTTATTATGCCAAAAATTACAATAGACGATAGGGAATTAGAATTTAAACAAGGGCAAACGATTATAGAGGCGGCAAAGGATAACGGAATTGAAATACCGCACTTTTGCTGGCATCCCAAATTATCGATCTCGGGTAATTGCAGGATGTGTCTTGTGGAAGTAGAAAAAATGCCGAAGCTTGTTATTGCCTGTTCAACCATTGCCTCGGAAGGAATGGTTGTACATACTCAATCGGAAAAATCGGTAGCTGCAAGGAACGCAGTAATGGAATTTTTCCTTATTAATCATCCTTTAGATTGCCCCATTTGTGATGAAGCCGGCGAATGTAAACTTCAGGATTATGCTTATCGGCACGGCGGGGGCGAAAGCAGGTTTACTGAAGAGAAAAATCACAAGCAAAAACATGTAGAGCTTGGTCCTCACGTTATGTTTGATGGTGAACGCTGTATTTCATGTTCGAGATGTATTCGCTTCTGTGCTGAAGTTGCCGGAGAACCGCAGCTAACATTTGTTCAAAGGGGCGATAGAGTTACGATTGCCACTTACCCCGGTCAGCAAATGGATAACCCCTATTCGATGAATACAATTGACATTTGCCCCGTCGGTGCATTAACGAGCATAGATTTTCGTTTTAAGGCGAGAGTCTGGGATATGTCTGAAACCAAATCCATTTGCATCGGCTGCTCACGCGGCTGCAACATTAATATATGGGTACGCAACAACGAAATATTAAGATTAACACCGAGACAGAATGAAAGTGTTAACAGCTACTGGATGTGCGACACCGGACGTTTGAATACTTTCCGGTTTGTTAATGCCGAAGACAGGGTCGATTACCCTCATTTACGAAGAGAAGGACAATTGATACAGGTTGGCTGGGATGAGGCACTGGCTGAAATTGCATCGAGGATAAGATCTTTTTCCAAAGATGAAATTGCATTTATCGGATCGGCTTATACAACAACCGAGGACAATTATATATTTGCAAAATTTGCGCATTCGGTCATAGGTTCCAATCATATTGATTTTATAAGGCACAGCGATGCTGATTTTGGGGATAAAATTTTAAAGATGAACGATGTTACCCCGAACACGCTCGGTGCTGAACTAGCGGGTGTTTCACCCTCAAAATCCGGTTTCAATTTAGAAGAGATTTATAAAGGAATAAAAAACGGTAAAATAAAAGCACTCTACGTCATCGAAGATGATTTACTTAGTTCGAACCCGGAGCTTGAAAATATATTAACAAAACTTGATCTGTTAATAGTTCATGCCACTAATTATAATAAAACTACTTTACTTGCCGATGTTGTATTACCTGCTGCTACTTATGCAGAGAAGAACGGAACATTCATAAACTTCGAAGGAATAATACAAAGAATAAGACCGGCAGTTGTTACAGTTGATGCGGACAGAGCGCTGGACGGAATGGAGCTGAGCCGGCTCGATAAATTCGGTACTAAGTTCGATAAGTGGGCAAACGGTATTAAACGGGATGCAAAATCAACCTGGAAGATACTTGTTGCGCTTTCCGGTGTGCTCGGACATAAAATGAAAACCAATTTGGCTGAAGAAGTTTTTGATGAAATGAGTAATATGATTGATGCATTAAAGGGATTGAATTATGATGATATTGGCGAGACGGGTGTTAAAATAAAATCAAAAAATGTAGAACAAAGCGTAAACGTTTAAACGGAAGGTAATTTAAATGAACATTGGGGAAATAATAATAATCAGTGTAATTAAAATATTGATAATAGTTGTGGTTATGCTGTTAACGGTTTCCTATCTGGTTTACTTCGAAAGAAGAATAAGCGCATGGATACAAAACCGCTTGGGTCCCAACAGAGTTGGGTGGCAGGGAGTTTTACAGCCCTTTGCAGATGTCTTTAAACTTTTATTGAAGGAAGATATTGTTCCCGAATATGCGAACAGGACTATACATGCACTCGCTCCTATGATAGCTCTTTTTGTTGCATTTAGTACCTATGCGGTAATACCGTTTGGTCCCGATGTAAATCTGTTCGGATATTCGATACAGCTTGTAGTAGCCGATGTTGACATGGGAATTTTGTTTGTGCTGGCTTTAACGTCCATCGGGGTTTACGCTTTAACGCTTGCCGGCTGGTCTTCCGGCAGTAAGTATTCGCTGTTAGGCGGAATTCGTTCTTCTGCACAGATGATTTCTTACGAAGTCTCGATGGGTTTTTCGGTAGCAGGTGTTCTTTTGCTAGCCGGTTCTTTGCGACCGATTGCCATTGTTGAAGCTCAATCCGGTTGGATGTGGAATGCAATTCTACAACCGATTGGATTTATAACATTTTTAGTTTCGGCGTTTGCCGAAACCAACCGTCTGCCTTTCGATTTACCTGAAGCCGAACCCGAGCTTGTCGGCGGTTTTCACACCGAATACAGCAGTATGAAATTTGCAGGATTTTTCCTTGCCGAGTATGCTAATATGATAATAGCCGGTGCTATGATAGTTACATTATATCTCGGCGGATGGCAGATCCCTTATATCGAAAAACTCGGGCTTCCCGGCGGGCTGGTTGCCGTTTTACAGGTTGGCGCATTTATCTTCAAAGTTGCGGCATTGCTTTTCTTCTTTTTATGGGTAAGATGGACTCTTCCGCGCTTCCGGTACGATCAGTTAATGAGTCTTGGATGGAAAGTGATGTTCCCGCTGTCGCTTGTAAATTTAGTTTGGGTTGCATTATTAATAATGATATTCGGTTTATAGATTAATAGCTTGTTGAAAAAACGTTTTAATTATTTTTCAAATAAGAATATGAACTACTGAAGTTTATGGAATTAAAATCGGTTAAAAGAAGAAAAAAAGATTTAACGTTCTGGGAAAAAATTTACATTCCCGAGATAATAAAAGGACTGTCGTTAACTTTCAGAACTATGCTGCGTCCTAAATTTACATTCGAATACCCCGAAGAAAAATTTATCCCGCCCGCCTCTTACAGGGGAAGACCTGTACTTGTGCAAGATGAAGGAGAGCAGGAAAGATGTGTTGCATGTGGACTTTGCTCGAGGGTTTGCCCTGCATTAGCAATTGAAGTTCAGGCAGCAGAAACCGACAGGGAAAAGGAAAGATATCCCGAAAAATTTGAAATTAATATGCTTAGGTGTATTTTTTGCGGTTTTTGCGAAGAAGTCTGCCCCGAAGAAGCTATTGTTATGAGTAAAGATTACGAGCTTGCTTTCTCGAACAGGCAGGAAGCCATCTATGGCAAGGATAAATTACTTGTGCCCGTCAAACAATTGCAGGATAGGATAGATTTCCTGAGGCAATATAAATAGTTGAAAATATCCTAAAAATTTCTTTAATTTAGATACCAATGTTTAAATACTTCACTATATGGATAATTATGGGCATAGGTTCATTTATAAATGCCCAGAGTATTACGGATAACTTTAAATTGGCTTACCCTGATTTTGTACTTCAAGGAAATACTTTTGAAGTATCAATCATAACTTCAAACGAATTTGAGAAAGCTGATAAACTTGATCTTTATATTATTCCGCATATCGGGATAAAGACAAAACAGGTATTATTAAGAACCGGTAACAATGAAAAGCAGATACCGTTTTCCGATGCATCTTCCGAAGGTTATATGTACGATGCCGTAATGTGTGAAATTAATTTTAACGATCAGGGGTCTCTGGCAGCCGGTTCATTTTTTCAGATTCTAATCCGTTTCCAGGGTGAATTTGTCGATTATTCCGAAATTGAGTTTTACGGAGAGTTCAAAAAGAATAACCGGGTTATAAATTATCTTCAAAACTCCGATGTTGATATAGCCGGTGATTATTTAAATCATTACCGGGCGAAAATTAATTTTTATGAAGTAACACGGGTAGCCGGAAATGCATTATTGATGAAAGAAAATTCGGAATTTGGTATCGTTCCCCGTCTGGATATTAAAAACAATTTGCTTATTGATTTCTGGGCTAAATTTAAAGACAAGGTTAATAATTTTTTAAATATCTCAAATAACCAAACCGGCTTGGTTGAATACAGTTTAACAACAAATGATTTTCAAATTTTAACGGCGGAATCCGATTTTCAGAACCAGAGAAATTTAACACCGTACTTTGTTTCGCAAAACGTCTGGCAGCATTATTCAATCTTGTTCTCACCGGAAGATAATGCCGCAAGTTTTTATTGCAACGGTAAAATATTTTCTCGATTCGATTTTCCCCCGACAATTTCAATCGACAACTTAAGTTTTACTTTTACCAATCATAATAACGGTACTATTGAATTAGATCAGCTTCGTTTTATTGATCTGAATGAATCGGTGGAAACCGGATGGCAGAGCAGCCATTTTCATAGTTTCATCAGCGACAGTTCTAATTTGAAATTACAACTTAGCTTTAATGAAAGCAGCATAAGTAAATTAGAAAACAACGAATTATTATCTTTAAAAAATATAGAATTGATCCGTTCGGATGCACCTATTTTTCCGCGGGCACCGGAACTAAATGTAAAAGTGCTTAATAATTTTTATGAGCTTGAGTGGAGCGGCGGAGATTTTAAAAATGCAGCGGAGTATTTTGTCGAACGATCGGACGGCGGCAGCCAGTTTGCTGTTATTTCAAAAATTGATGCTGATAACACTACCGCAAAGAATTATTCTTTTCTTAGCGAGAGAAGAGATAACACGGAAGTGGTCTATTTCAGAATCGGGCAGAAAAATAAAGACGGATCGAAAGTTTATTCATCGCAGGTAAAAATCGGGCAGGGTGAAATGGATGAATTTATTGTCGGACAGAACTTTCCGAACCCGTTTAATCCATCTACACAAATCACCGTTGAGGTGCTTGAGGACACCGATCTGGAAATAGTTGTTTACAACCTGGAAGGGAAAACTGTTTCTGTTTTACACAACGGATTTTTGAGTAAGGGTGTTCATCAGTTTACATTTGACGGTTCAGAACTTCCATCGGGTATTTATTTGTATAAAGTATCATCGCCGCATTTTAATCAAACAAAAAAAATGATACTGGCTAAGTAATCCTGCCGCTAACACCCAACTTCAGAGCCTGTTGCAGAACTAATTTTTGCCACACAGAAAGGAAACGGTTAAAACCGTTTTTTTTGTTGTTTATCTATGTTTTTTCTCACCTAAATAAATTTAGGTGTTAATGAGAATTTACATTTTTAACGGAAGCTCTAAATTTAGGGCTGCTTCATATACTTTTTTTCATAAATTGCCGTTCGCTTCAGCGAACGGATAAAGAAAGCGAAACAAGATAATCAGGGCTTTAGCCCAAGTAAAGCGCTCAATGCGGTAATATTCTTCTTTAATAATTTTTCACATCTGCATTACATTCATGAAGCTGCGCTTTGTGCTACAATTAAACGGTTTTAACCGTTTTTTGTTATTTTTTGTTTATCTTTCCGCCGGAAAAAACTCCTGTGTTAATGAGAGTTTGGGTTTTAGAATAGCCTCTTTTGTTTAATCTTTAATTTGAAAATAAAAAGGGATGGGGTTTAAAATTTTATTAATGTTAGTTTTTCCCTTAATTTTATCAACAATAATTATTCGAATTTTTAATTATGCTCACCAAAATATTTTCCAGTGCTACCTACGGCATCGATGCATATTTAGTTGAAGTAGAGACGAATGTTGAAAAACATATTCCGGGATTTATTATAGTCGGCTTACCCGATAATGCAGTGAAAGAGAGCAGGGAAAGGGTAACCGCCGCAATAAAAAATACCGGCTTCTTATTTCCGCTTAAAAAAATTACAATCAACCTGGCACCTGCCGATATAAAAAAAGAGGGAAGCTCTTTCGACTTACCGATTGCAATCGGTGTTCTATCTGCATCAGAACTTATAAACGCAGGTAGTCTGCAGGATACTGTTTTTCTGGGGGAACTATCGCTCGACGGAAAACTTAGGCATGTTAAAGGTGCATTACCGATAACAGTAGAGGCGCGTAAAAAAGGTATAAAGAGAATTGTTCTTCCGGTCGATTCATCAAAAGAAGCTTCCATTGTTGAAGGGATAAATGTATATGGAATGAAAAGTCTTTATGATGTAATTAATTTTTTAAATGGAGAAAGTAAATTCAATCCGGTGGTATCAAACAGGGAAGAGATTTTTTCGAACATTAATAAATATCATCTTGATTTTTCCGACGTGAAAGGGCAGGAAAATGTAAAAAGAGCTTTGGAAGTTGCTGCGGCAGGTGCTCATAATATTTTGATGATCGGACCGCCGGGTTCGGGCAAAACGATGCTGGCAAAACGACTGCCTTCAATTCTGCCGCCTATGTCCTTTGAGGAAGCTTTGGAGACAACAAAGATTCATTCGATTGCGGGGATATTACAGAAAGATATGGCATTAATAACCGAGCGTCCGTTCCGGAGTCCGCACCATACTATTTCTGATGCAGCATTGGTTGGTGGTGGTTCCTTTCCAAGACCGGGCGAAGTTTCGTTTGCTCATTACGGTGTTTTATTTCTGGACGAATTACCGGAATTCAAAAAGAATGTTTTAGAAGTGCTGCGTCAGCCGCTTGAAGATGCACGTGTAACTGTAAGCCGCTCTAAATTATCGTTGGAATTTCCTGCGAACTTTATGCTTGCGGCTGCTATGAACCCTTGCCCCTGTGGTTACTTTACCGATCCCAATAAAGAATGTACTTGTTCTCCTCCTTCAATTCAAAGATATATGGCTAAAATATCAGGACCATTATTAGATAGAATTGATATTCACATCGAAGTTCCCGCGGTAAAATACAAGGAATTATCCGCCCATACCCAAAGTGAGTCGGGTGAGGCGATCCGTCAAAGAGTGATTGACGCGAGAGATGTTCAATTAAAAAGATATAACAATATTCCGCATATTTTTAATAACGGCGATATGGGCTCAAAAGAAGTTAGGACTTATTGCAAGCTAGATTCTGCAGGCGAAGAATTGTTAAAAATGGCAATGACAAAGCTTGGATTATCTGCACGTGCTTACGACAGGATACTTAAAGTAAGCCGAACAATTGCCGATCTTGATGGATCGGAGAACATACTCCCTCAGCATATTAGCGAAGCAATTCAATACAGGAGTTTAGACAGGGAACTCTGGAGACATTAGCAACAGTTTTAGCTTCCACTAAAATCCCTGCGAAAGCTTAAACTGCCATAGCCAGCTTTTTTGCGGTCTGTCGAACGGATGAACATAATCGACTTCAGCAACGACGTATCCCATAAGATTTACCCTTAACCCCGCGCCGACACTAGAAACAGGTTTTCTATCTCCGCCCAAAAAATCCGGTTTGTCATTGTTTGTCCAGGCAACACCGGCATCGTAGAAAAGCGCTGCTTCTATAGGAAAATATCCGTAAAATCCATCTCCCAAACCCAATGCACCAAATATCGGAAAACGTAACTCTATATTTGCTACTAAAATTTTACTTCCCCACAAATTTTCATAAGCAGGGCTGCTGCCGTCAGCCGTAAATTCTCCCTGGCTGAATGAAGAGTTTGAATAACCGCGGACTAACTCAGGGTAACCAAGAAATAAAGGTAATATCCTCGGGTCGTCGGCATTCTTTCCATATCTTCCAACCTGCATTATACGCGCTGCAATTGTAAACGGTCTGACAGGCATAAAATATTGACGGTAATCCGCCAGTGTATTTACCCAATTTAATGTTCCGAACATCGGGGTTACTTCAAACCTGTAACGCGAACCAAGTAACGGACCGGTTGCTCCCATGTAGCTGTTATCATAAACAAGAGCAGTGCTGAGTGAAACAAGGTCGAACGGTGCGGGATGAGGTAAATCTTCCGTCTTGTTTATTAATTCTGATTGATCATTTAATGAAATTGCCCTTGTGGTAACTTTGTTTGAGAAAGATATGTTAGTGTATCCTGCTCCAAATTCAACTCTCATTACCTGGCTGAAAGGATAAGCGAGCGTACCGGTTATGCTTCTATGTAATTCCTCTGAAATGAAGTCCTGTTCAAAATAAGCCGGAATGTTATCCACATTTTCATATCCCGAAGAAAATCCCCTGCTGATATATGGTACTTGCTGAACTACTCCTCCCCAATTCCATCTGTTTGCTGTATTTGTATATCCAACCATTCCTGAAATATTTGTAAATCCGCTGCCGATTTGTGCCTGCAAGGCAGTAGCTAAATTATAGTTGCCCAGCATATCGCTCCAGAACATTACAATACCGCCACCAAGGTATGTCCCGAATCTGTCAATACCTGCGGCAACCGATGGCTGACTAATACCGATCAGAAATAAAGATGGATGATAATTATTGATTTTGCCGGCAATTTTGCCCGACAATCCAATATCCGGATTTTCTAAATTCTTTAAAAAGAAACTTTGCTTTCTTTGAACTGGTGGAAGTTTACCCGGGCTATATGAAACCAAATTTTCCAATTCTTGACTTCCATTAAATAGTTTTGTCGAATCAATAGAATATATACTGTAATTACCTTTTTCATAAACACTAAATACTAATTTGTTTTTACTTTTTGCAACGGAAATTGCCGGGCTTATCGATGTTACACCGGAAATTCCGCCGAAGAGATTTGTTATTTGTTCTATTTCATCGTTGTTAAGATTTAGCTTGTAGAGATTCGATATTCCGTTATGATTCGATATAAAATAAATACTCTTTCCATCCGGTGACCATTGCGGATTTATATTTTTGCTATCTGGAAAACTGTTTAATTTTTTAATTTCTTTTGTTAATAAATTTACTTCCGCCAATTCATAATTGCCGATTTTCAAATCGGATAAATCTGTTGTGAAACGGTCGGTAGAAAATGCTATGCTTTTACCGTCGGGCGACCAGGCGGGATGCAGCTCTGCAAAAACATCGTCGGTTAATTGATTTAAGACTCCTCCCGTTAAATCATAAACAAATAAATTTGAAAACCCTTTGTATAAAGCAGAAAAAACAATATATCTACTATCCGGCGACCATGCGGAAGAAAATATTTCTGCAAGTTTCGGAAATCGAACTGTTCTTTCAATCTCTCCGTTTTCTGTATTTAAAATTGAAATGCTTGGTCTGCCGTCTTTAACGGCTGCAAAAACAAATTTCTTACTATCGGGAGACCATGAACCGGTTGAATTGATAAATTCCAAATCTTGTAAGTGAGTGTTAAATTCTTTCTTAAAGATATTTTTTATAATTTTTCCCGTGTTTGCATCTGCTAAAAAGAGATCGATGGAAAACAAATCTCTCGACGAGAAGAATACAAGCTTATTTCCATCAGGACTTATCGCCGGGGAAAGGTTGATCGATTTTTCGCCCTTTTCTCCTTTGATTAAAACCTTACCGTAATCCTTTGGTCTTTTTGTTATTTTTGCAAGCGGATCATATTCCGCATGCAGTGCAGCATGCCATTGTTCTGAAAGGGAATCGGGAGAGATTTTAAAAACGCTGTCAATTGCAGAATTGACATCGCCTAAAATTGTTGCTTCTTTTAACAGGTCGGTAATTTTCTGATCACCGTATGTTCCCCCGATAAAAGCTAACAACGACTGTCCGTACCTGTATGGGAAATACTTGGGATTAGTTAAATCGGATATTTTCGGCAATTTAGATAATGTCGCTTCTCTCATCCACATAGAAGTAAAAGGATCATTTGGTCCAAGAGAAAAGTATTCTGCCATTCCTTCAATTAACCATAGCGGCATACCTGAAGCCGGGGGCAAACCATCGAGAGACGATTTAATTTTGCTTGAAAGATCAAACTGAAAAGCGTGAACTAACTCATGCCCAATTACATGGTTGGTTTCTGCTAAAGGACCTGCAAAAGGTAAAACAACTCTTCGTCTATAGGGTTCAGTAAATCCTCCGGTTCCCTGACCAATAAACCCCGGTGTTACATTTGTTTCAGCAAACTGCGGAAAACCGTCATATAATATAAGTGGTTGTTTGCCATTCAAAGTATCGGCAAAAATTGCTGAATGCCGGGCATACCATCTTTCTGCCATTGCGGCTGCGTAATCTATGGCATCTTGTTCTTCTTCATAAAAATAAATGTTAAAATGTTTTGTATGGAGTATCTTAAAATCAAATGTGTCATAATTTACTTTATTCCGACCAAAATACTGGGCATTTGCGTTTACGGGGAAAAGTAAAAGTAATAACAAGCAGGGAGAAAAATTAAGCAGAGAAAATGCTCGACGGTATCGCTTCTTCATATAATAACAATCTCCTTTCGGGCTTCATAATTTGCTGATTAAAACAACATTAAATTTAATATTCAAATTTATGTATTTAGACTAAAAAAATCGACAGATGTTCTATCTGAAAATATACACTATTTTAATTGGTTTTCGGATTTTACAATAAACTCATCTCTTTTTACCTGTCCCGACTTTTGCGGGAAGAGATGATAAAGGTGAGTTTATAATAAAAACAAAATCCGAAAACCAATTTGTAATAGGTATGTATCATGGAAATCAATCATCTTTTTGCCCCCCGGAATATTTGCATTTTTATATAAATACAAATATATTTGGTATTCTTTTTTATTTTTAAGGGCGGACGCCGGAGTTGGAGAGCCGGGGCGGACTGTAAATCCGTTGGCGGAAGCCTTTGGGGGTTCGAATCCCTCGCCGCCCACTGCAGTTTATACAGTTAAGGGAAATAGAATTTCTAAAATTTGCTTCCCTTATTTTTTTGTTCTTTCTTATTGCTGAGTATCTAATTGCCGGAGAAAATAGTTATTTGAAAAATTGAAAACTATAAAAGCGGGAGTAACTCAGCTGGCTAGAGTCACAGCCTTCCAAGCTGTTGGTCGCGGGTTCGAATCCCGTCTCCCGCTCTACAAAAATGCTGACGTAGCTCAGTTGGTAGAGCACATCCTTGGTAAGGATGAGGTCACCGGTTCAATCCCGGTCGTCAGCTCAAAAAATATTGAAATAATGAAAAATCATCCTGTAAAGTAAGCAGGGTGAAGATGGTATCCCGGCACAGGCGGGATCGTCAGCTTTAGAAAATTTTAATTAAAAAATGCGGGAACAATCCCGTTAGTTAAAAAAAATCGATAAGCAATTATGAGAGAGATAATAACTTTAGAATGTACCGAGTGTAAAAGAAGAAACTACACAACTACCAAGAATAAGAGGCTGCATCCCGGAAGAGTTGAGTATAAAAAATACTGCCGTTGGGATCGCAAACATACTATTCATAAGGAAACAAAATAATTTTTACGTCAGTAGCTCAATTGGCTAGAGCAGCGGTCTCCAAAACCGCAGGTTGGGGGTTCGAGTCCCTCCTGACGTGCTGGAATTAAAATATATTTCTGGAGACAATGAAAGATAAAATAAAAAAATTTTTCGAAGATGTAGTTAAGGAAATGAAAAAGGTTACCTGGCCTACTAAAGACGAGCTTATGGAATCGACTAAGATTGTAATAGTAACTTGTCTGGCACTAGCCGGGTTTACCTGGGTAATCGATTTTATAATTAGCCAGGTTGTAAAGGGAATTTTTTAGATAGGATTTTATATGGATGCTAAGTGGTATGTGCTTAGGACCTTTTCGGGTCATGAAAATAAAGTGAAGCAACTTCTCGAATCGGAATTAGAAGATAATGAAACGATAAGAGCGAAGATTTTTGATATTCTCGTTCCTACCGAAAAAGTCTTTGAAGTAAAGGATGGTAAGAAAAGGAGCAGGACAAAAAACTTCTTTCCGGGTTATATTTTAATTCATGCCGAACTTGATAATCAGGTTAAGGAATTTATCCTGAATACACCATCTGTGCTGGGATTTTTAGGTACGGCAAACAGACCTAATCCTTTGCAGCCCGAAGAAGTTAAAAGAATTGTCGGTCGTTTAAATCAGGATGAAACAACCGAAAGAATGGAAACAATCTTTAGAACGGGTGACCTGATTAAAATAGTTGACGGACCATTTAATAACTTTAATGCAACTGTGGAAGAAGTTTACGAAGATAAAATGAAATTAAAAGTTATGGTTTCCATCTTTGGTAGAAAAACCCCGGTGGAAATTGATTTTGTTCAGGCAGAATTAGAACAATAATTATTTATTTGACAGGTAATTACTATGGCAAAAAAAATCAGCGGATACATAAAGTTACAAATTCCCGCAGGTAAGGCAAACCCATCTCCGCCCGTTGGACCGGCGCTTGGGCAGAGGGGTGTGAACATAATGGAATTCTGTAAACAGTTTAATGCGAAAACATCGGACGAGGACGGGATGATAATTCCGGTTGTTATTACGGTTTACGCAGATAAATCTTTTACGTTCATTACAAAAACTCCTCCTGCATCGGTTTTACTTAAAAAAGCCGCTAAATTGGAGAAAGGTTCCCCGGAATCGAACAGAACTAAAGTAGGCAAGGTAAAGAATGAGCAATTAAAAGAGATTGCAGAAATTAAAATGCGTGATCTCAATGCTTACGATATCGATCATGCTGCAAGTATGATTGCAGGAACTGCCCGAAGTATGGGAATTACTGTTGAGGAGTAGGTAGTTAAAACAAACACAAAATTTGTTAATTCTTAAAATCGGTGTAAAGATGAAAAAGTCAAAAAGATTAAAAGAAATTTCAAAAAAAATAGATGCAAATAAAGAATATTCTTTGAGCGATGCGATTAAATTGCTGAAGGAAAATTCCAAAGTAAAATTTGTGGAATCCCTCGATTGTGCGATAAGGTTGGGAGTAGATCCCAGGCATGCAGATCAAATGATAAGAGGAACAGTTTCTTTACCTAACGGTACGGGTAAGAAAGTAAAAGTTCTGGTTATTGCAAAAGATACTAAAGCCGAAGAAGCGCTCAAAGCCGGTGCAGATTATGCCGGGTTCGAAGAATATATTGATAAAATTAAAAACGGCTGGGCTGATGTTGATGTGATAATTGCCGCACCCGATACTATGTCTGAGTTAGGTAAATTGGGAAGAATTTTAGGTCCTAAAGGTTTAATGCCTAACCCGAAAAGCGGAACAGTTACAATGGATGTTGCAAAGGCAGTTCAGGAAGTTAAAGCAGGTAAGATAGAGTTCAGAGTTGATAAAACAGGAATTGTGCATACATCATTGGGAAAACTTAACTTTGAAACGGATAAGCTTGTTGAGAATACCAAAGCATTCATAAATACAATTATTAAAATGAAACCATCTGCTGCAAAAGGGCAGTATGTAAAAAGCTTGTTTCTCTCAAGCTCGATGGGACCGGGATTAAAAATTACAAGAGAAGAAATTCCGGCTAAGTAAAAAGAAATTAAAAAGTTTACGCACTCAAAAAAAATAAATGCTTCTAACCGACATGATTAAACTAAATTCTGAAACAGGAATAAAATGAACAGAAACGAAAAGGAAGATGCCGTTTCCAAAGTAAAGGAAATGGTAGAAAATTCTACTGCTGTTTTTCTTACCGATTACAGCGGGATAAATGTTGAGGATATAAACGAACTCCGCAACCAATTCCGTAACGAGGGTGTTAAGTATAAGGTATATAAAAATACTATATTCAAAAGAGCACTTGAGCAAGCCGGTAAGTTTGATAAATTAGCAGACCATCTTGAAGGGATGACGGGTTTTGCTTTTGCTAATGAAGAAAACCCTGTTGCTCCTGCAAAGATTATCAAAAAGTACTTTGATAAGAACAAAAAGCTTTCGCTTAAAGCGTGCTATATCGAAGATGAATATTTTGACGGAAGTGAATTGAACAAATTAGCACTCTTGCCGTCAAAGAATGACTTGATAGCCGCGATAATCGGAAGTATAAATGCTCCTGTATCGGGCATTGTTGGTTCAATTAATGCCGTAATGAGAGACCTTGTAAGTGTAATTGACGAGATCTCAAAGAAAAAGGCAGCGTAATTTAAATTTTAATAAATTATTAATATCCATTAGGAGAAGGAAAATGGCAGATAAAATAGCAGAAATTGTAGAAAAGATTAAAGGATTAACATTATTAGAAGCTTCGGAATTGAAGACTGCATTAGAAGATGAATTTGGTGTAAGTGCTGCGGCACCTATAATGGTTGCCGGTGCTGCCGGCGGCGGTGAAGCTGATGAAGTTGAAGAAAAAACAGAATTCGATGTTGTGCTTACCGGCATCGGCGATAAAAAAATAAATGTAATTAAAGTTGTAAGAGCGCACACAGGACTTGGCTTAAAAGAAGCAAAAGAACTTGTAGATAATGCTCCCAATACAGTTAAAGAAGCCATCTCTAAAGATGAAGCAGAAAAGCTGAAGAAAGAATTCGAAGAAGCCGGCGCAACTGTAGAACTTAAGTAATCATCTTTTGTATTCCCGGTGAATGATTGTTGCGTAAAGAGTGATAAGAGGGTTTATTCTGTCTTATCGCTTTTTGCATTCTTATTATTTGTAGCTGTAGATACGATGTACTTGAATGAATTTGAAATTTTAATATCATAAAGGAGAATCACAATTGGATAATAACAGAATTTCGTTTGGTACTATTACTCCTGTTATTGACATTCCGGATTTACTCGATATACAAAACCAAACTTTTGAAGAGTTTATTCAACATAAAATTGCGCCTGACAAAAGGCAGCAAAAGGGGCTTCAGGCAGTATTCTTAGCCAATTTCCCGATCTTCGATAATAAGGAAAATTACCGCCTTGATTTTATTGAATATAATATAGAAAAACCGAGGTTTACAGTTGAAGAATGTATGGAAAGAGGTTTAACATTTTCTGCACCGCTTAAAGGCAGATTAAGACTTTCAACCAAAGACCCTGAAACCGAAGAATTTGTTAATAGTGTTGAGCAGGAAGTCTATCTCGGTAACGTTCCGTTTATGACTGCGAAAGGTACTTTTGTAATAAATGGTGCCGAGAGGGTTGTCGTTTCGCAGTTGCATCGCTCTCCGGGTGTTGCTTTTGCACAAACAGTTCATCCGAACGGAACACCGCTTTATTCGGCAAGAATAATTCCTTTGAGAGGTTCCTGGGTTGAATTTGCAACCGATATAAATTATGTAATGTATGTTTATATTGATCGCAGAAAGAAATTTCCTGCAACAACTCTGCTACGTGCCTTAGGTTATGAATCCGATGATCAGATTTTGAACCTCTTTGATCTTGTTGAGGAAATTGATGTTACTAAAGGAGATTTAGAAGATTATATCGGACGAATTGTTGCAAGTGATGTTTTCGATCTGTCCACAGGTGAGATTTTCCTTTCGCGCGATAGTGTTCTGAGCGAAGAAGATATTGATAGGTTAGACGATGCCGAAGTTGATAAAATTAAGCTTGTTAATACCGATATTTCCTCGGAACAGGATTTAATTCTGAATACTCTTCGGAAAGACACTTCACACAGCAAGGAAGAAGCGCTCTTTGCTATATACCGTCAGCTTCGTTCCGGTGAAGCTCCCGACCTGGAAACAGCGGAAGCATTGATTGAGAAATTATTTTTTAATGATAAAAGATACGATCTCGGTGATGTAGGTCGTCATAGAATGAATGATAAACTTAATCTCGATATACCGGAAGATACAACTATCCTCACCTTTGATGATATAATTGCTATAATGAGATATATTATCAAACTTAAAGATGGTAACGAAGCGGTGGATGATATAGATCATCTCGGTAACAGGCGGGTTAAAACAGTTGGCGAGCAATTACAGCAGCAGTTTAATATTGGTATGGCTCGAATGGCTAGAACAATTAAAGAGCGAATGAATATACGCGATGCCGAACAGTTCACCCCGCAAGACCTGGTAAATGCGAGAACTATTACAAGCGTAATAAATGCATTCTTCGGAACAAACCAGTTGTCACAGTTTATGGATCAGACAAATCCGCTGGCTGAAACAACTCATAAAAGAAGAATGTCGGCTTTAGGACCAGGCGGCTTAACAAGAGAAAGAGCCGGGTTCGAGGTTCGTGATGTGCACTATACTCATTACGGACGCCTTTGCCCGATTGAAACACCCGAAGGACCGAATATCGGTCTTATTTCTTCATTAACTATTTTTGCCCGGGTTAACAGGTATGGATTTTTAGAAACCCCCTATAGAAAAGTTGTTAAAAGCAAAGTATCCGATAAAGTTGAATATCTTACTGCCGAGCAGGAAGATATTTACACAATTGCACAGGCAAATGCACCATTGGATGAGCAGGCAAGGTTTATAAACGAAAGAGTTAAATCGAGGCATAAAGGCGAGTTCCCGATAGTTACCCCCGACCAGGTCCAGTATATGGACGTTGCCCCGATGCAGCTTGTAAGTGCAGCCGCTTCATTAATTCCATTCTTAGAGCACGATGATGCTAACAGAGCTTTGATGGGTTCCAATATGCAGCGTCAGGCAGTTCCTCTATTACAACCCGAAGCACCAATTGTAGGTACGGGAATGGAAGAGAAAGTTGCAAGAGATTCAAAAGCATTATTATTGGCTGAAGATAATGGTGTCGTTGAATATGTTGATTCGGATAGGATTGTTGTTAAGTACGATGTTAACCCCAATAGTATCGATGCGCTTACATCATTTGATGATGTTCGTCGAGTTACTTATAACCTTATAAAATTCAGGGGCACTAACCAGGAAACATGTATGACACAGAGACCGGTTGTTTCTGAAGGTCTGAAAGTGGTAAGAGGCGATGTATTGGCAGACGGAACTTCGACCGACGGCGGCGAACTTGCATTAGGAAGAAACGTGCTTGTTGCCTTTATGCCATGGCGCGGGTATAACTTTGAAGATGCTATAATTGTTAGTGAAAGACTTGTTAAAGACGATACATATACTTCGTTACACATTGAGGAATTTGAATTACAGGTAAGAGAAACCAAGCGAGGCGAGGAAGAGCTTACCAGGGAAATTCCTAATGTTAGTGAGGAAGCTGTTAGAAATCTGGATGAAAACGGAATTATAAGAGAAGGTGCAGAAGTAAAAGAAGGTGAGATACTGGTTGGGAAAATAACACCGAAAGGTGAAACCGATCCTACCCCGGAAGAAAAACTACTGAGAGCGATCTTTGGAGATAAAGCAGGCGACGTTAAAGATGCTTCGCTTAAAGCACCTCCGGGTTTGAAGGGAACAGTTATTAAAACCCGTCTCTTTAGCAGGAAAAGAAGAGATACAGAATCGAAGAAAATTGAAAAAGCCACAATTGAAAAACTTGAGCAGGAGCATAATCATAAGATAAGTGAGCACTATGCAAAACTCGTTAACAAGCTTACAAAGATTTGCGATGGGCACACTACTGCAGGCATAAGGGACCTTGACGGCAGTATTGTTTTAAGGAACGGAACAAAGATTAAAGACGATACCCTCCTTTCTTTGGATGATGTTACTAAATTAGATTATACGCTTGATTGGTTCAACGATAAGAAATTGAATATGCTGGTAAATACTCTATACAAAAACTACTTCGAAGTTCTGGCGGAACTCGAAGAAGATTTTAAAAGAGAGAAAGTTAAAATCGTCAGCGGTGATGAACTTCCTCCGGGAATCGTTCAACTGGCAAAAGTTTACGTAGCTAAAAAGCGGAAGCTTGCTGTAGGCGATAAAATGGCGGGAAGACACGGAAATAAAGGTGTGGTTGCTAAAATTGTACCTGAAGAAGATATGCCCTTTCTGCCTGACGGATTACCTGTGGATATAATACTCAATCCTCTTGGTGTCCCTTCCCGGATGAATCTCGGTCAGCTATATGAAACTGCTCTTGGATGGGTGGGTAAGATACTCGGAGTGAAATTCGCTACTCCAATATTCGACGGGGCAAAGTTGGCGGATGTTGACGAGTGGCTGGAAAAAGCCGGGTTGCAGAAAGGAACTAAAACCGAACTGTACGATGGTCGTTCCGGCAACAAGTTCGATCAGCCGGTTACCTGCGGCTATATCTATATGCTTAAGCTTAGCCACCTTGTAGATGATAAAATACATGCCCGTTCAATCGGTCCATACTCTCTCATAACTCAACAACCGCTTGGCGGTAAAGCCCAGTTCGGTGGGCAGAGATTCGGGGAAATGGAAGTGTGGGCGCTTGAAGGTTATGGTGCCGCATATATATTACAGGAAATTTTAACCGTTAAGAGTGATGATGTCGCCGGAAGAGCTAAAGCTTATGAAGCAATAGTCAAAGGTGAAAACTTACAGGAACCTAATATTCCTGAATCGTTCAACGTGTTAATTAAAGAACTCCAGGGTCTTGGGCTGGATATAACAATTAATTAACACAAACGAACAATATTTCACTTAGAAATTAGGAGAAATAAAATGGCTTTTAGATTTCAAGAAAACGCAATGAAAGATATCAATAGTATTACGATTAGTCTTGCTAGTCCCGATGATATTTTGTCCAGGTCACATGGTGAAGTAACTAAACCTGAAACTATTAATTATAGGTCTTTCAGACCGGAAAAAGACGGACTTTTTTGTGAAAAAATATTTGGTCCTACACGAGACTGGGAATGTTTTTGCGGAAAATATAAACGAATACGGTATAAAGGAATAATCTGCGATCGATGCGGTGTTGAAGTTACGCAGAAAAGTGTGCGCCGTGAAAGAATGGGACATATCGGGTTAGCCGTACCGGTAGTTCATATCTGGTTCTTCAGAGCCCAGCCGTCAAAAATTGGTAATATTATCGGTTTAAGTTTAAAAGAACTTGAAAAGGTAATTTATTATGAATCTTATATTGTTA
>BDSV01000226.1 GCA_002898075.1 bacterium BMS3Abin03 | reverse complement strand
CTTCCGATCTATATACAAAATTCGTAAATGAATTATTTGTTGATACCTGTAAAGCATAACTCGTTGCACCGCTGCTTGCATTCCAAAGAAGTGTCGGCAGAAGGCTTACATTTGTAGCTCCGTTTGGCGGTGATGCTAATGTAGGTGGTAATGGCGCTGTGCCTCCTGCTTCACTTGTGAAGTTCCATACACTAGACCATTGAGATGTACCTTGACTATTTGATGCACTAACCCGCCAGTAATACGTTGTAGAGTTATTTAATCCATTGACTTGTTGGCTTGTACCTGTTAGCTCATTCTGATTGAAAACTAAGTTTGTAAAAGAATTATCAGTTGATACTTGTAGGGCATAACTTGTAGCACCGCTGCTTGCATTCCAAATTAGTGTTGGTGGTAAACTTACGTTGTTTGCTCCATTTGTTGGTGAGGATAATATCGGAGTTTCTATAAGGTTATATGTTTGTTGCCAGAAGGGCCATCTTTGTTCAAATAGTGTCCACTCGAAACTTACCATATTGAAAGAAAGAAAATGTACGACAAAATCTAGTCCCCCTGCTAACCCATAACCAGCTTCAACGCTTAATGGAGGGTAATTTACCTCACCGTATAAGAAACCACGTACGAAAAGATCTGGTCCGATGATATCACCCAACTTAGTTTTTAACTTAGGTTTTATGAATAGTTCAGCATCACCACTAATGTCAGCTATGGGTGTAAAATCTACAGTTGTGTTACCACTTGTGGATTTATTCCATACTCCTGTCCAGGAACCGTTTATAAATTCAGCACCAACTTGATAATTTGAAGTAGTAGTCATTGAACTTATCAAATTTGTACCTGCGCCCATAGAAAATTCTCCAAAGATTCCACCTCCAATATTAAAGTAGAATAATAGATAAACAAATGGTGGAAATATTGGCGCTGCCCCTAAGTAAATATCCGTTAGGAGTAAATCTTCGTTTCCCAAATCAGGAAATTGTTGATTAATTGCACCTCTCAGTGTTATAGCTATATTATCAAACTCACGATTAACATTCACATTATAGATTAAGCTAAATTGAGAGGGTATTAAATGAATTACAAACTTAGATAGTTCAATTGTTGCATTAAAATTTATAGTGTCTGCAGTAATTTCAAAATAGTCAGAACTATTTGGATCATTAATTTTGAAAGACATGTTAGGAAAGACTAAATTCAATTGACCGGTTTCCTTATTAATTTGCATTGTAGGTAATCCACTAGTAACTTTATAATTTAGAATGCCATTTCTCCCATTTATTGTACTATTGTAATTTATCGGCTTAAGTTTTTGCATACCTGGTGAGAATGTGAAAGAAGTATCAATATCAATCTTACTAAATGCCTCATCTAAAGCGGCATAAGTTGTCATTAATGTAATAGTACTTCCCTGTGTCGAAACCGATTGCACTTTTCGCAAATAGCCATCACCGGCTTTGCCAATAATAATATCTCCTACATTAAAAGATGGAAGACTACTACCATTTTTATAAGTAAGCACCACTTTATCGCTGTCCACTGTTGCTGAATTAAAGTTTTTATTATCATTTATAATTTTGGTGTCAGGCTTGAGAACAACGTTTTGATTATTAGTTGGTGGAGCTACAGGATTACTTGTTTCTTTATTACAACTATTTAAGAATTGTATAGAAATAAGAGTAATTAAAAAAATAATATATTTCTTCACGTTTGCTCCCTCGAAATTGCTATGCTTATCACATTGCTAATTCTTAGTTTCATATTATTCTCCTCCCATTGAAATAATAATTTACATATTTTAACTTAAATAATTTTACGTAATAAACAAATAATTATTCATATTTTTCTGGGATCATATAAAGCGAGATGCACTTAAATGAGAATATTGAAAAGTAAATGAGCGGTGTTCTTTGCGGGAGAATAATTACTCTCTATCATTTCCATTATTCATAAATTAAATTGTAGTATTGTTTTAAGTAAGATCTTACTTCTTTTAATTTCTTCAGTAAACGGATTTGAATTCTGCCATCCTGTTAATTCCTACTTTCTGTGTTTTTCTAATCGGCGCAGCGATATTTCTCAGAAGACAGGAGCGATATCAACTGTATAACATTTTCTTCCTGTCATTTCCGCAGCAATCAAGGTTGTGCCGGAATGTGAAAAGAAATGAATTGAGGATGGGTAATTTTATTATTTTAGAATGTACAATATTATTGATTTTGCTCAATCCAGTTTTCAATTTTAATGTTATCCATTCTCTTAAATTCTGAAATATTTCTTGTAACCATAATCATATTGTTAGCGATAGCGGTTGCACCAATCAATAGGTCAAAATCGCTAATGATCTTTCCTTTTGTGCGAAGTTTAACTTTTTCTTTTGCAAAAATTTGTATCGCGTTAAAAATTGGAAGTATTACTATTTGGTTTGTAAAATTTTCAATTACAGTTAAGTTTTTCTTAGGGTGTTCGCTTTTTTCCGCACCATAGATTAATTCTGCGTAAGTAATTTCTGAAATAGCACAATTCTGTAAACCTACTTTTTCTATCTTTTTATCGATGTTATATTTACCCTTGAAAAGATAGATGCAAATGTTTGTATCGAGTAAATATTGCACTATAACTCTTCAATATCTCTGTCGTTAAAACGTGATTTTTCTATTTCTTCAATAATTTCAACTGCGGTTCTCGAATCCTTCCATGCTCCATAAATCTTGCTCAATTTTGGTTTTGATTTTGGTTTGGAATGGATTGATTTCGTTAACTTAATAATTAAATTTTTCTTTGAATCGACATCTAAGTTTTTGAGGATACCAAAGTATTTATTTAGTGTGTCATTATTTACTGCAAGGTTTCCCATTTTTTGTCTCCTGATAATTTTATTTAAAATTACTCTTTTTTTAACTTTTAATCAAATATGCTTTTATGCAGGTAATTAAGATATGAAAATAATCTCCATAATAATTATTATTTGGCTTAGATTTTTTTGCACCTTAAATCTAATTTGAAACTATATAACTATGGAAGATCGTGTTGCTAATAAAGCTGAATTAATAAATTTTCACGATGAGATAAGTAACATCAATAGTGAATATTATATTTAGTTTTTAAATAGTTGCTTATATTTCCACTCTCTTTAATCTCATCAGCAAACGGATTTGAATTCTGCCATCCTGTTAATCCATACTTTCTGTGTCTTTCTAATCGGCGCAGCGATATTTCGGAACAAACAGGAACTATATCAATTGTATATATTTTTACGTTGTGCTTTCCATAATTACCTAATTTATCGCGGAATGTGAAGTAAATAATTTTTTCACATTTTCTTTTTTTCGGAAGTAACAAGGCGGATATTTATTAACAGGAGTTTTTATCTTCCCAAATATAACTTTCATTATATCTTAAAACGGAAAAAACATTTTGCGTAATTATTTTCTTAATCGATTCACGTTAAAGGGTGTTTCAGCATTATTCCGCAGTCCCCGCTTTATCAAACTGCGGGAAGAAAATTCTTTCTATTTCCAATGCTTTACCTGAACCGGTATCGATTTTCAGAAAGATTGAGCACAGGTGAACATTATCTTTTGCGGTTTCATATTTTTGCGGGGTTTGAAATAAAAATCTGTTCACTGCCGGCTGCACTTTCATTCCAATCACCGAATCATACGGTCCTGTCATTCCGGCATCGGTTATATATGCCGTACCATTGGGCATTATTCTTTCATCGGACGTTTGAACATGCGTGTGCGTTCCTATCAGCGCACTTATCCTTCCGTCTAAAAAATTTGCCATAGCAATTTTTTCTGCAGTAGCTTCGGCATGGAAATCAACAATCACTACTTTTGTTTCGCTATGGAATTTATTAAGCGCCCACTCTGCACTCCGGAAAGGACAATCGATTATCGGCATGAATGTTCTGCCCTGAATATTAAGCACTGCAACTTTTCCCTTTTTAGTTTCAGCAATGTAGTAACCGTTTCCATAAGTTCCACGTGGATAATTAAGCGGACGAAGTGAACGGGATTCTTTTTTCAGATAATCCTGCGATTGATGTTTATCCCATGTGTGATTTCCACCTGTAATTACATGAACGCCAAGATTAAAGAGTATTTCCCCTTCTTTCGAAGTGCATCCTTTTCCGTCCGAAACATTTTCCCCGTTGGCAATTACAAAATCTGCTTTATATTTTTGAATTAATCCCGGGAGCCAGGTTTGAAGAATTTCTAAACCGGGTTTACCGATTATATCTCCAACGAACAATATATTAATAGAAGGCATGAATTCCTTAATTTTTAATTTCAATATATTCAAAAAAGAAATAACTATAAAAATTATATTCAGTATTAGTAATGCATTATTGTATTTTTTTGGATACTTGTAATATATGAATACATAGCGATGTAAGTTTCAGTTTAAAATTAATTCATCTGCCCTCTCAATTATTTTCAGAATATCGACATATTAAAATTTCTAATTGACCGACCTAAATAAATTCCAAATTCCAATATCGAAATTATCAGAAATGTAACCGATTTATATTGCTTGTTTGGCATTTGAATTTTAGAAAATTGGAGCTTATTTGGAATTTGTTTTTTGTAATTTGTTTATTTTAGTGCATCCAGTTTAGATTTATATTCTTTCCTGCTTCCAAAAATACTTAATGCAAATTATTGTATGTACCACTGCTGTCCAAATTATTTTTTGTGTTGTGTAAATATTTATCATTTAAAATTAGATTTAATGTTTCACCAAATCTATAAACCCTACCCCCTCTCCCCCTTCCCTTGCGAAGGGAAGGGGAAATTAAAGGGGGATGAGTTTTTCTCATAGCCATAGTAATGATTTGTACTTGAAATCCATTTTAATTTTTGTCTTGTTTGTATATCAATAATTTATTTTGGACAGATGTGGTGTGTACTATAAATTATGCTTTTACAGCAGGTTTTGCCGGAAGCGCAGAAAGTTCAAATATAATGTTTGCGGCAAGCAGGTTGGGGTTTACATTATTTTTAACGTAGGATGATAATCTGTCGAGTTTATAAACGAGGTCTTTTAATTCTACATCGGGAAATTTAGAATTGAATTTTTCCAGTGTTTCTTTGTGCTTTCTGAAAAATAATTGATTGAGATCGAACCGGTATTTTTGCAAATCGTTTAACCAGGTAATAATCATTTTAACAATAAGCTTAATGTTTTCATTACTTTGTTCTGCTAATAGCGAACTAAATTCCTGGAACGCCGAATGAAATTTTTTCCCAAAAGAATAGCGAAGAATTGAGATTGTCTGCTCTGTCAAATTTTTTATATTCATATCAATAAGCTTTAGCGAGGTTGTAACCGACCCGCCCGCAAAGGGAGCAACTGCTTCGGCTTCTTTGATGCTTATATTAAAGTATTTTGTAAGAACTTCAACAATTTGCCGCCCGGTTAGAGGATCAAAGTTAATATTCCAGCAGCGGGATCTTATTGTTTCTCTCAACCGTTCAGGGAAAGGTGTTATTAAAATAAAGATTACACCTTCCGGCGGCTCTTCAAGATTTTTAAGTAATGCATTCTGTGCAGGTTCGTTCATTAAATGTGCATCCGAAATAATTATACATCGGAAAGTCAGGTCGCTGTAATCGAGTGCAATAAATTTCTTTATATCGCGTATGCTGTTAATTTTTATTGCATTAGCCCTTGGCAGCGTAATATTATAATAAGGATTTTCCCTCTTTTTCTGAAACCCTTTCCGGAGTAATTCAATATCATCTTTGCTGAGCTTATCAATCGGGCTATCGGAATCCGTTTCATTTTTTCCGCGCGGCAGTGGAATTATGTACTTAATATACGGCTCGGAAAATTGAGAGATTAAGTTGTTTACTTTTTTACTTTTCTCCGCCGATAAAAAACCTGAGTTTATAAGCTGTGCAAACCGGATTGCCGTAAACTCTTTACCTACTCCTTCGTTACCGGTAAATAACAATGCGTGCGGAATTTTTGATGCGGAACTAAAATCGGATAGTATTGTTTTAGCGCGGTCCTGACCGATTATGTCGTTAAATATATCAGTCATAAAAAAGGCGCCTCCGGCGCCTGGAATTAAAATTCATCTTCATTATAAAAGAAGTCTTCGTCAGATGGATAATCGGGCCAAATATCTTCGATGGTTTCATAAGGTTCATCGGCGTCTTCAAGCTCTTTAAGATTGTCGATAACCTCGTATGGTGCACCTATTCGTTCTGCATATTCGATTAATTCCTCTTTGGTAGCCGGCCATGGAGCATCATCTAAGTAAGCAGCAAGTTCAACAGTCCAGATCATATTTACACTCCATGATATTTTAGTTTTTCTGAGTTAACTCTACAAATCCTAAATCGCCAAAGAAAAACCGAGCGGGGTTCAGCTTAACACCGTTGTGAG
This sequence comes from bacterium BMS3Abin03, assembly GCA_002898075.1. Classification (GTDB taxonomy): domain Bacteria; phylum Bacteroidota; class Ignavibacteria; order Ignavibacteriales; family Ignavibacteriaceae; genus BMS3ABIN03. The sequence goes on along the minus strand of BDSV01000226.1, from coordinate 7,875 downwards.
AAACTTCGTAATGTAAATGTGGTCCGGTTGATAAACCTGAATTTCCGGTTTTCGCCACTAAATCGCCTCGCTTTACAGTTTGTCCTTTTTTAACCAGAACTTTAGACAGATGCGCATAGCGGGTTTTGTAACCATAACCGTGATCAATTTCCATCTCCAAACCGTAGCCGCCTCTTCTACCGACAAAAACAACCTTCCCCTTCCCGGGTGCATATACAGGCGTACCAATGTTAGTTACTATATCAATACCAAGATGTCTTTTGCGTACTTTTAATATAGGATGATATCTCATACCGAAAGAGCTACTTTCATATTCACCTTTGGTCGGTATCATTGCCGGAATTGATTCAAACAAGTCTTTGTTCTCGTTTAACTTAAATGATATTTCATTATACTGTTTTTTTTCGAATTCAAACTTTCGAATAACCTGGTCAATAACTTTCAGATCATCTTTCAAATTTAAACCAGAAGATGATTTAATAAAGTCCATCGAGTTATCGAATGAGCCGCCGCCAATACCCAGAACTTTTTCATCATCGGAAATTGGCTGAAGGTTAACCGCCAGTCTCAGGTTTTCACTAATGTCTTCAAGATTTCCGATGTCAACCATAAGATTTTTATATTTTCCTGTCAGCTCGGTTAATTTATTTTTCAGAATCTTGTTTTCATTTTGCAAGGAAGTTAAATCACTTCCCGAATTCGTGAAATTAGTGATAAGAATAAATCCGCCGAAAGTTAAGATGGTCAGCGAAAAAGCAAATATTAATAAGTATAATAAGAACTTAGCTTTGAAGTTCTTAATTTCTACGAATTCTAAATTTGCCTCTGAGAAATAGTAATACTTTTTCATAATAGGGAGCGAAAATTAAAGAAATATGTGAAATCTGTCAAGGGGTGCATGAATTTATTATTCAAAATCATGTTCAAAATAATCGATGCCTCTTTTTCCTTCAGATTTTTTCTTAAGGTGTTCATTAAGTCTTTCCTGGAATACTTTAGCTGCGTCGAAGCCATAATGCTTTAATAAATAATTAAGTGCAATTACTTCCGATATAACAGTAATATTCTTTGCAGGCAAAATAGGCAATTTTATATAAGGAATCTCGACGTTCGAAATGGCGACAGTTTCTTCGGCAAGCCCTGTTCGGGTATAATGCCTTGTATCATCCCAAACTTCAAGCTCGACAACAATTTCTAACCGTTTCTGATACCTGATTGCGCGAATTCCGAACATTCTCTCCACGTCGATTACACCTAATCCGCGTATTTCCATAAAATGTTTGACAATATCTGTACCAGCACCCATCAATATTCCTTCCCCTTTCTTAGTAAGAATTATCACATCATCCGCAACCAAACGATGACCTCTTTCGACCAAATCGAGCGAAACTTCACTTTTGCCTATGCCGGATTTACCGACGAAAAGGATTCCGACCCCGTAAACATCCATAAAAGAACCGTGAAGCGTTATTCTTTCGGCAAATTGATCATCCAGGAAATCACTGATAAGGTAGTTTAATTTTGTAGTTGTATATTGTGAACTAAACAACGGTACACGATATTTCGCAGCTAATTCACTTAAAAGTTTTGTTGGTTTATTGTTATTGCTTAAAATAATACAAGGAATTTCAAAATTAAAAATTGTTTCCAGGGAGTTTCTCTGCTCCTTTTCGGTAAGATGCTCAAGATAACGCATCTCTGTATTTCCGAAAACCTGAACCCGTTTGTAAGCAAATAAATCGACAAACCCGGCTAACGCCAAGCCGGGTCTGTGTAAATTCTGATCGTATATTTTTTTTGTTAAATCGGGTGATTCGGAAATTAATTTTATGTCGAATAATTTCTGAACATTTTCAGAAAAGAACTCGAGTGTAATGAATTCTTTTAACGAAATCGATTTTTCGTTAATCTTAATCATTCCTGTACGACACACGTTTTGATTTTAAAGTTTTCAATTGTCTTGTTAATTTTTCAATAGATGAATTTATGGACTTTTTGAAATCATCTGAATTATCAGTCGCATTTAATGTTTGCCCGGGTACATGCAAAGTTATTTCAGCAGTTTTTATCGAATCCCGGTGGTTTTGATAACTTAAAATTACATCTGCCCTTGTAATATCATCGTTATATTTCCTAAGAGAAGAGAGTTCTTTTTTAATATGGTCTTTAAGACTATCATGTGCCTTGAACTTGCGTGCAGTTATTGAAACGTTCATAGTTTCCTCCATTGTTAAGATTTTGGATGAGACTTTTTATATGTAGATTTTAATCTTTCTACGCTAACATGCGTATAAATCTGAGTAGTAGATAAATTTTCATGCCCTAATATTTCCTTTACCGCTCTGAGGTCTGCACCATTATCCAGCATATGAGTAGCAGCACTATGACGTAAAATATGAGGACTTTTCTTTTTAATATCTGTTACTTTAGAAAGATATTTGTTTATTATACGATAGACGAACCGTGAATATATTCTGTTCCCTTTTTTAGTTTTAATCAACGGTTCATCATAATTTATGTGATTAACTTTATTAAAATATCCCTTCACTATTAAAAGAGACTTCTCCCCTACCGGGGTTATACGCGTTTTGTTCCCTTTGCCTTTTACTCTCAGTGTTTTACTATCCATATCGATATCACCGTAATTCAAAGAACATAGCTCACCAACTCTTAAAGAACATCCGTATAATAATTCAAAAATTATTTTCACCAATTCCGGATTTTCTTCTAGCTCGTCTGCCTTATCATATATTTCCAGGATCGAATCCGTAGTAGTAATTTCCGGCAGCTTTCTTGCCGATTTCGGATTTTTAATATATGCAGACGGGTTTGAAACAATAAGCTCATTTTTAAATGCAAACCTAAACAAACCTCTAATCGATGCGAGTTTCCGTGCGATAGAACTTTTATCAAGCCCCGATTCGCTAAGCTCCATTAAATAAGTCTTTAAAAATCTTTCGCTTATTTTATCGGTTAAATATTTTGAATGTAAATTACAAAATTTCTCGAACTGAACTAAATCAGTCCGGTAAGCTTTTACAGTTTGGGAAGAGTATCGCCTAACATTTTTAACGTATTCTATATACAGCGTAATTAATTTTTCTATTTTCATCAAAAACTTTGTTTTACCTTTTCCAGAATTTCCTTTCTCCGGAAAGGAATTAAATCAATTGTGAGATTTACCCCGCAATAAAATAAAATTATATTTTTTTAGCAAATTATTTTCTTCTTTTTTCATCAGATTCCTCTCTTCCTTCGTCAAATCATTGTAACCCATTAAATGCAAAATACCGTGGATTACTAATCTTGTTAATTCAGTTCGTAAATTCACCTTATATTTTTTTGAATTGAATTTCGCATCATCTAAAGAGATAAAAATTTCTCCATCAAAGTCAAGTTTATTTCCGGAATAATTAAAAGTTATTATATCTGTCGTAAAATCGTGTTTCAGAAATTCCTTATTTATTTTATGAATTTCCTCCCCGGAGATAAAATTTATGTTTAATGATGAGATTTCGAAACCCAGTTCCCGTTTCAAAGCTGCTACGAGGTTATGGATACTTCTTTTATTAAAGTTTTTAAATTTTGAGAAAATGTAAAGATTTTTTATCAAAATTTCATTAATCTACTATTATTTCTTAAGCATATTATTTAAGGATTCTATCGTAATCCCGGTATATTCGATGTAATGCCCGGCGCTGCTTTCTATTTCCTGTATTTCATCATCGGTCAGATACCTGACTACCTTAGCCGGAACGCCGGCAACAAGCTTGCCTGCCGGAACAACAAAACCGGGACGAACAACAGCACCCGCCGCAACCATTGAATTCTCTTCGACTACAGCACCGTCTAACACGACAGAACCGATACCGATCAAACACAAATCTTTCAAAGTGCAGCCATGTAATTTAACAGAATGCCCTATCGTAATATTGCTGCCGATGTTTAACGGAAATTTATCATTGGTAACATGCAGCATCGAGCAATCCTGAATGTTTGTAAATGAACCGATCTTAATATAATGAATATCGCCGCGTATAACCGTGTTGTACCATACACTTGAATTTTCACCAATCTCAACATCACCAATAATTTTTGCACCCGATGCAAGAAAAACGGAATTGTGCAATTTTGGATAGATGCCTTTGTATGGAAATATTTTCTGCTCTTCACTCATTCTTTATACTCGGGTGGCTGCCATGTTTTATCCTTCCAATCCATTAGTTCAACAACTACACTTCCTATCAGAACATTGAGTTTAGCAAATATAGGTACGCTGTATTTATCATTCGAAAACCATCCTTCAAAATGCCCGGTTAAACCGAATATTCCCGTAAAATTAGTTTCGCCTTCAAGTTTAAGGCAATCGATGTTATAATCAACTGCATCAACGGAAATTTCTTCTCTTTCTGAAGAATAAATTATCCGGGTAGTTGAGGTGTCTTCATTTATAAAACATCCAACTTTAATTGTATCCTGGTTACCGAAATTATACCTGGCAAAATACAATAACGACAGCCCATCCTGGAACCTTTTTTTAAGATTAACAACGGTATCCATCGAAATTATAGTTGGATTTAATGAACCTTTAATAATATGAACTAATGAATCTTCGTTGAAAAAATATTTCGTAAAAGAAGTATCGTTATCGTAATACATCAGCCCTTCAAAAAAAACAGGATAAAGAGTAGAATCGAACCAGCTACGGTAAACCTGGTGAAGGTTTATAAACGGCAGCCCATCGTACGAATCGATATACGTAATACTTTTGTAAATTGTTTTCCCGTCAATCGTATCCTTCCCTTCAATTACTGTTCTAAGCTCACCCAGATTCAGGAATGCATATTTTACAATGTATGTTAAGTCCTCACCTTTACGAATTCTTTCATTAATATCAGGGAATCGTGTGTAATCACTCTGCCCGTAAATATTGGATACGAATAAACCGGCAATTAAAAAAATATCGAGGATTAATATTTTGTTCAATTTTATCACTTGAGATGAGCAAGGTCTTTTGCCTCGTCGAACAAAGTTACCGCTTTCATAAATTGCTTATCGACTTTCAGCAGTACGACATACCATCCTTCATTTTTCCAGTAATTGCGTGCAATCTGAGCTTTCAACCGCGCAGTTATGTAATTTTTATCTTTATCAAAATCCTCTTTTACAAATTTTACATCTTTACTTTCGGCAAATTTAATGAAACTCTGAATATCACCGGGAGTAAATTCAAAATTATTGTTGAAATTTTTCAGATTATCATCATATTTTCTTACTATCTCTTTCCCATGCGAATCAATATAATTGAGTATATACTGGTAGAAGATGTTTTTCCTCAATAAATCTTGTGAATAATCCGTAAGCTTTTCGGATTTTATAATATAATCGGGTGTAATTCCGCCGCCGCCGTAAACAGTTCTGCCGCCGTTAGTTTTAAATACAGGTTTCGAAGAATCCTTTTCGGCATAATGTTCAAGATTATCACCTTCCGATTCATTTCTATGCCCGATCTCTGAATAGTATTCATCTTTGTTCTTTTTATAATCTCTTTGAATCGATCTTCCCGAGGGAGTATAATATTTAGATATTGTTAATCTAAGAGCAGAATTATCGAACAAAGTAAACTGGCGCTGAACCAATCCTTTTCCGAAAGATGTCTCTCCAACGATCAGTCCCCTATCCCAATCCTGCACCGCACCGGAAACGATTTCGCTTGCAGATGCACTTCCTTTATTAATCAAAACGATAAGCGGTATTTTTTCATACGGTGATGATCTTTTAGCAAAATAATCTTCGTCGAATTCTTCTCTTCTTCCACGGGTATATACAATCTTTTTATCGTCGTCGATAAACAGGTCTGCTACTTTTACTGCCTGGTTCAGGTAGCCGCCCGGGTTGCCTCTTAAATCTAATATAAGTTCTTTCATACCTTTCTTCTTTAAATCAGCAAGCGCATCCTTCAGTTCGTTAAAAGTTGTTTCGGAAAATCTCGATACACTTACATAACCGATATCACCATCATAAATAAAATGTGTATCCACCGAATAAATAGGTATTTTATCTCTAGTAATTTCATACTCAATCGGCTTACTAACACCAACTCTTATAATTGTAATTTTTACTTTAGTACCGGCTTTACCTCTTAATTTCTGCCTGACTTCTTCATTAGTTATTCCTATGCAGTCCACACCATCAATTTTCACAATTCTGTCGCCGGACATAATTCCGAGTGCTTCGCTTGGTCCGCCTGTTATGGGCGAAACTACAGTTAGTGTATCATCAACCACCTGGAATTCAATCCCGATACCTTCAAAGTCGCCTCTGAAAGATTCCTCGATAGAATTGAGCTGTTTCGGAGAGATATAAACCGAATGAGGGTCAAGCTGATTAAGCATACCCTTAAGTGCGGCTTCAACTAATTTTTGTGTATCTACTTGTTCAACATAATATTTTTCAGTATATGTTAACACATCGTTAAATTTACGTATCCCGTCTCTCAGGTTATCACCAGAAAATACTTTTTCAATTTGTATTCCCAGCACAATCCCGAAAGTTAATGCAATAAAGAGTAAAGGATATTTAAATGAATTTCTCATTTTTTCTCCGGTGAGATTTTAATAAATGAAAGTAATAACTTAAAATAAATATAACAAACTTTAATGACTAAAATTAGATAGAGAGGGTATAAAATTTTAATCCAGGAGTGATTTTATAGAAAATTTTATAAATATTGTGTGAATAAAATAACAAGTTAAAAATGTGAAAATGTAATAGTTACACTTTTTTGCCTACTGAAATAAAATTAGATCGAAGTTTAGATATGACATCCGACAGTTGCCGGATGTACTATCTATTTCTCATATCTCAGGTTTCAACTGTGGAAGAACGAGTAATAAATAACTAAGAAAACTTTTTTACTTGCCAATCAGCAACTTTATTTTTTTTTGACTTTCACCAAATATTGTTGCAAGTTAAACAATAGATATAAATTCTACACCTTCGGGAGAGGTTGTAGAGTGAGTTATTGTATCTTTCAAGTTTTTCTTACTCTTTCCCTCAAGGTGTAGAAAGTAGCAGCTATTCTTTTAGAGTAGTAGCAGATTGCAGTTAGTAATTTTTAAGTAAGAAAGTTTAACGGGAGGAGTTATGAAAGTCTTTTCAATTCTGTTGATAATTGTTTTTAGTTTGACTACAAATATTTTTTCTCAGGTGCAATTTGCCTCCCACACGATTGTTGGTGGAGAATTAAGTGCTGATGGCGCCCAATCGGTCTTTGCGGTAGATGTCGACGGTGACGGCGATATTGATGTGCTTTCTGCTTCTACTAATGATGGTAAAATCGCCTGGTATGAGAATGAAGGAAATGAGATTTTTACCCCCCATACCATCACAACAGATGCGAATGGCGCCTATTCGGTCTTTGCGGTAGATGTCGACGGTGACAGTGATATTGATGTGCTTTCTGCTTCTACTAATGATGATAAAATCGCCTGGTATGAGAACGACGGAAATGAGAATTTTACCCCTCATAATATCACAATAAGTGCTGATGGCGCCTATTCGGTCTATGCGGTAGATGTGGACGGCGATGGGGATATGGATGTGCTTTCTGCTTCTACTAATGATGATAAAATCGCCTGGTATGAGAACGATGGCAATGAGAATTTCACACCACATACGATCACAACAAATGCGAATGGCGCCGTGTCGGTCTATGCGTTAGATGTGGACGGCGATGGGGATATCGATGTGCTTTCCGCTTCTTTTGCTGATAATAAAATCGCCTGGTATGAGAACGATGGCAATGAGAATTTTTTTTCCCATACCATAACGACTATTGCATCTCAGGCTTTTTCGGTCTATGCAGTAGATGTG
>BDSV01000225.1 GCA_002898075.1 bacterium BMS3Abin03 | reverse complement strand
CATACTAGAATCAACTAATTCAATATAATAACCAGTTGCGCCGTTCATTAATTGCCACGTATAACCACCGTTAGTGGTTTTATAAACCAAACCTGTAACAGCATAACCATCATCAATATTCTTAAACATAATATCATTGAAAGAATGGGAAGTATTAATTATTTCCCAATTTTCTCCTCCGTCGGTTGTTTTATATGTTTTGTCTGTGGCTGCGATCCATCCATTTAGTGAATCGAGAAAGAAAAAATTATTAAAATCTGAACCGTTAAAAATTTGTCCCCAGTTATTTCCACCATCAATGGTTCGTTTTAAATAAGTTTCAGATATGTACCACCCCAACAATGGATTAATAAATTCAATTTTATAAACTGGATAGATGGATGCGTTGCTATCTGTTTTGACCCAATCATTACCTCCATTTACAGTTTTATAAATATCTCCATTCGTATCAGCCAAGTGTCCAATTTTATCTGTTAAAAACAGTATTTTTCCCTTACCTCCACTTCTTAGCGTTTTAACTTTAATTAATTTATCCAAATTGTATTTATATAAATTAGTCCAGCCTAAAAAGTAACTAATATAATCATTGGGTGTGGAAATAGAAATTAAATTTTCGTTAATAACAAGCAGTCTCCAGCTTTCTCCATCATCAGTACTCTTATACGCTATCAAATCCGCTCCAACATTATATCCAATAGAATCAGAAATAAAGTCAACATTTAGATTACCCATAAACTGCTGCAATAGAACCCAAGTTAATCCTCCATCGGTTGTTTTATTTATCGCGTTACCTAGTGCCGCTGCTCCGATTGCGAAACCTATTTCATTATTAACAAATCCAAGGTCTTCAACTGTCAATGGAATAGGAACAACAGAAGGAATGAATGTATTTCCAATATCAGTTGAATAATAAATTTGCCCGCTCGAGCCTGCAGTTACTATTTTTTTGTTTGGTAAGATCTCTATCGAGTATAAACTTGAAAAATCCCCTGTGCTCCTTTGTGTCCAACTATTACCTCCATCTATTGTCTTCAATATTTTACCATTGCTGCAGCTTATAAAGCCTGTATCGGGATTCATAAACTGCATATCCCAATAATCAAGTTGATATTCGATTGAATCTACTTGCCAGGTATTACCTGAATCGTTTGTTTTAAATAAATTACCATCTTTTGAACAAATAAAACTCGTAGAATCATTAAAGGTATACACCCCCCAAATGTCTTTAGTTGTCTGGAGAATAATCTGATCCCACGTTTCTCCAAAGTTCGTTGTTTTTAAAATTGTACCTGCAGTACCAACTATAACAACAAAATTTTCACTACCATTAATCCGTAATAAAGTTTTATCTGTTGAATATGATTTGTCAATCCAGGATAATCCACCATCTGTAGTCTTAATAATAGCTCCGAATTCTCCAACCGAGAAGCCATTCGATTCATCTTTAAAATAAACACCATAATAATCTACCCTCGGCACTTTGGGGTTTAGCTCAGTCCAAACGCCTGTGCCTGCAGTAACTTTTCCTAAAGTGCCGGTATTACAACCAAGCGGAAATACTTGTTCTTTGGGTTGTTGGGAGTAGGAAGTTGGTAGCCGGCTGTCTGATGTTCTGTGGTAGTTTCTGTGTGTGTTTCCTGTGGAATCTTGCTGCTGCTGTAAGGTTATGTTACTTTCTTGTGCCACTGCAGTAATGGTAAAGAATAAAATTATTAAGGTTATTTTTATACTCATTAGTTCCTCCCAAGTACTTTCCCATTTTTGTTTTAACTTAATTGTTTCAGTTTGCAAAGTCAATAAGAAAAGTTGATAAATGGCAAAGATTTGAATTTATAAAGTTGTTGAGAAAGCAGCAGATATTTTAGCGGATGGAAGGCCCCACCCAAAGGGGCTGTCTAAAAAGTAACTTTTACCGAACTGTCATTCCCACTGCCGAAGGCATTCCTTCGGAAGAAAGTGGGAATCTACTGTATAATTGAAGTTTGAGATTCCCTTTTTCAAGGGAATGACAACACAATTTGAACTTTTTGGACAGCGCCCTTTTTTATTCTACCGAATATCCTATAGCAATTTTATGGAAAGATTCAACCTGCTTCTTTATCCATTTATCATCTTTCCGGAGTTCCTGCGCCATTAGTTTTGCAACTTTCGGTGCCATTGCAATAGAAGCATTTGCATCTAAAAACAGAGTGCGTGTACGCCGCGCTAAAAAATCTTCTACAGTTCTTGCAGCTTCATTTCTAACACACCAAATAACTTCGCCTTCTCTTATTTTGAATTTTGGATGAAGTAAATTGTTCAGTGATGTTTCTTCGCACAACTGCTTTATGCCTTCGGCATCTGATCCGTAAAATTGAAACTCATCATCTTCTATTTTACCTGTCGAATAACCATGAAGATGCAGATTTTCGGTAACCGACGGTTTATAATCTAACTGCGCAACAATCACTGCCTGATCGATAGTGTCTTCAGCCATTTTACGATAAGTAGTCCACTTTCCTCCTGCAATTGTTATTAGTCCGCTGCGAGAAATACAAACTGTATGCTCTCTCGAAATTGCTGCAGTGTTTTCTTCATCACCGGAAGTTACGAGCGGACGCAAACCTGAAAACACACTAAGAATATCTTTCCGTGTGGGATCTTTTACCAGATATTTTGCCGCAGTTGTTAGAAGAAAATCAATTTCATCTTCTTCTGCGACCGGTTCAAGAGTTGGAGTATCAACTTCAATATCTGTAGTTCCGATAATCACCCTGTTGTGCCAGGGAATTGCAAAGAGGATTCGTCCATCGGAAGTATGCGGAACCATAATAGAGTTATTGCCGGGAAGAAAAGATTTGTCTAGTACAATGTGTGTTCCGCGGCTTGGTGCAATCATAGGTTTTACGTTTTCATCATCCATTTTTCTTATTGAATCAGAAAAAACTCCTGTTGCATTAATTACTGCTTTGGCTTTAAGCTCGTATTCATTTCCGGTTTCTGTATCAAGAGCAGTTACGCCTGTAATTAAATCGTTTTCCTTTTGAAGCGAAGTTACCTTTACGTAGTTAATTATATCTGCACCTAATTCATCAGCCGTTTGAACCATATTTATGAGCAGCCGCGAATCATCAAACTGACCGTCGAAATAAACAACCCCGCCGCGTAATCCTTCGGTTTCTAATGTCGGAATGCGTTCGAGTGTTTCTTCAATAGAGAGTGAGTGAGATGCGCCGAAACCATATTTGCCGGCAAGCATATCGTACAATTTCAAACCGACACCGTAAAAAGTTCCTTCCCACCAATCATAAGTAGGTACAACAAAAGGAATATTACGAACAAGATGCGGCGCATTGCCGCAAAGTATCCCGCGTTCTTTAAGTGCCTCCAAAACAAGTGAGATGTTTCCCTGTTTTAGGTAACGCACGCCGCCGTGAATTAGCTTTGTACTTCGGCTCGATGTTCCTTTTCCAAAATCACTTTGCTCTAATAATAAAACCTTGTAACCCCGCGCAGATGCATCAATTGCCGAACCGACTCCCGTAGCACCGCCGCCGATAATAATTAAATCCCAATATTTGGATTTACCTGATATTTTATCTAATAGCTCGTCTCTGTTCATTACTTGTTACTCTTAAATAATCAAATCGCAATATTCAAAATCTCAAATAAATTACAATAAGTAAAATTCCAATCTCAAAAACATTCATTTGGGTTTTGAATTTTGGTGCTCAATTGTTTTTTGTCATTTGATAATTGGAATTTGTTTCTGTTTACAGTTGATGTAATAATAAATTTAGAAACTATTTAATCTTCGGTAGTTTATCTTTTAACTTATTGAATTTCTTTGTGAACCAGAGCAATACTTTATTCTTACCGCGGCAGAGGAATTTATCTATAACTTCTGCAACTTCACAAGCCCTTAAGTAACCGAAAGACTTATGGGGGTTCTTTAATCCTTCGCTTTCATAATCATTATAAATTGAATCGCACGAAGGAGAAACATTATTCGAATTAATTTTAAAAAGATTATCCAGTGTAAGATGCTGGGCAACTTTATCTTCCGGGTCTGCAAAGTTTATCCATTCATATAAAATGTTGTCGGGTGTTCTTAATTTTTTTTCATCTTCGGGGTCGGCACTAAAATTATTTCTCAGCTTATCAAAGATAAACGGAACTCCTAACGGGGAGCCGATAGTTAATAATGAATCAATTTTAATTTCTTTTTCATGTTGTATTAAAACATCATAGGCAACAATGCTGCCCATTGAATGAGCAATTAACAATATTTCTTTATTCCGATGTTTCTTTAATACGTTATAAAGTTTTTCTCTGATTACATCTTTGGCAAGGCAGTCCACCTTGTTTTCTTCAATACATTTCCGGGTAAGATAAATATTCAAATCATGGAAAAAATATTTGATTATTAAATCGGTAAACGAAGGAAAGTTTGTATGCATAATTTCGCTGAAAAGAATTTTATCACGCTGCTTTTTCAGATAGTTAATTGCCTTTTCCTTAAGACTTTTTGTGTCCTCTTTTTTATTCTTGAATGCCGGTATGTATCTTTCATTTAAAAATAGTTCGCTGTTTTTGTCCGTTTCATCCGGATCGAGTGGTTTTGGATGAAGCGAATCAGCCCAATAAGCAAGTTCAAAATCAAATTTAGTGTAGGGCAGCTCTATTTTTCTAAGCCCTTCGGCAATAGAAAGCCGCCACCATTCTTCCAAGAGAAGTTTTGGGGGTTTATTGCCAAGCCCGTGTACGCCTATTATTATTTTATCCATAGTGGAATTTATTTGTTACCTGAAAATATAATCAAAAAAACAAATATCAAGTTTCAAAAAACAAATAATAGTCAAATCTCAAATTCCAATTATCAAAACTTATATTTAAGAGTTTGGGGTTTGAGTAGTTTGATAATTGTTATTTATTTGTTATTTGTTCATTGAGTTTTGTAATTTCTTCTTTATCCAGCTTGCCCTGTTTGTTGTAATACCGTTTATGCCATCTAAATATAATTGCACTGCTCTTTTAGGGTCATCCACCGTCCAAGTATAAATTTTTAGATTTCCCTTTTTTATTGTTCGAATAACATTTTTGTTTAAATATTTACTTGCTCCAACATCCAACCCGTCAAGCCCCGAAGACATACATTCAGCAATGGTTTCTTCAAGCTTGTTTTTATTTTTATAATATTTTTTTTCAACTATCCAGTACGACTCGATACGGGGTAAAGTTTGCTTTAGTAATTTCATTGTGCTCAAGTTAAAACCTATAAACTTGAGTTGAACGGGATTAACATTTTTTTTATCAATTAGCTTTTTTAACGGTGCGATAATTTTATCGTCACTTTTAATTTCAATAAACAGCAATTTATTTTTTGGTATTGAATCGATCACATCATTCAGTAAAGGAATACGTTCATCTTTCCATTTTTCACCTTTATATTTTCCAATATCTACTTTTAGTAATTCATTATAATTCTTTGCCGCTATTCTCATGTGTTTTCTGCCGGTTCTCAAAACAGTTTTATCATGGATAACAACTATCTTCTCATCTTTAGTTAATTGTACGTCAATCTCTACAGCATCGGCGTTTCTTTCCCAGGCAAGGTTTATCGAAGCAAGTGTGTTTTCGGGAGCGTCGAAGGATTCTCCCCTATGTGCAATAATTATGAAGTCTTCGTTTTGCATAATATAAAATGAAATAAATGGAATTTGCTTTTTTTAATATAACGGAAACTGAATTTAAAAGTGACATTTTCATGAATTTATCAGTTTAATTATCGGGAATATTTTAATGTTCGCATAATTTGTTGTTCACCGGGCTTAATAAATTATTAAAAGTGACGAATTAATCTTTAACCACTGTTAATAATAATTACTAATTTTGTAAAATCGATCTATAAATTTTGTCAACACAAAACTCAAATATTATGGAATAAAATAATTATGGATAAAATATCTGGCTACAAACATAAAATAAACATCACCGTAAGGTTCTCCGATCTGGATGCAATGGGACATGTGAACAATGCAACCTTCCTTTCATATTTAGAGGAATCACGAATTGCATACTTTAGCGATGTATTAAAAAGGAATTTTAACAATCTCGGTTTTGGCGGGATTGTAGCGCGAATAGAAATTGACTACAAATATCAGATTGGCTTAGGCAATAAGGTAACCGTTTATGCACGTTGTAAAGGGATTGGTGAAAAGAGTATGGATATTGAAAATATTATTGTAGTTCGGAAAGCAGATAAAAACATAATAGCCGCTTATGCCTTATTAAAATTGGTTACTTATGATTACAAAAAGAAAGTTACCATTCCCGTACCGGATGACGTTAGAAAAACATTAATGGAATATGATAAAATATTGTAGTATAAAATAATATTCTCTGCTGCACAATTTGTAGTTGGAATAATAATAATAAAATTAAAGTGTTTAAATTAATTATACTACAGATTAGCAATCTGTGGCGTTAACATTATTTAGGATTTATAAATGCTTGTCACCTCTGAGCCACTATCTTCAAAAGTAAACGGCACATAACAACAAAAAATTATTTAAGAATAACGATTAACGAACCGCAGATTGATGAAGAGTTCGATAAGTGCCGGTTACTTCTGAGCGAATTTCTTCGAAAGTGACAGGCACATAACTGCAAAAGTAGCTTCGAAAATTATAAATTGTTGATGGAAATTAATCATTCAATGTTTTTTTGTGTTGGTTTGCAGGACACTGTCCTGCACTACGGGAAATTTATGAGTCTCTCATTTTTTATTCTTAAATTTGAATAAAGAATCTTATGAATTTTACGGAGAATTACCTATGAAGGACACACCAATAAATTACGAGATTGTTAGGAGAAAAATTGAAGAAAGTAATCTAAAAAATTTAGGGCAGGCATCTATTAGGGAAATAAAAAAGTTAATCGATGGAATTGAACTGGAAACCGGCGAGCATTATGTGAGAATGGAAATGGGCATTCCCGGTTTGCCGCCGGCTAAAGCAGGTGTCGATGCCGAAATTGAAGCATTAAAAAAAGGTGTGGCTTCAGTCTATCCCGATATACAGGGCATCCCCGAACTAAAAAATGAAGCATCACGTTTTGTTAAACTTTTTTTGAATGTAATTGTTGATTCCGAAGGATGCATTCCAACAGTCGGCTCTATGCAGGCAAGCTTTGCCGCATTTGTTACACTTAACAGAATGAATAGGATGAAAGATACCGTCCTTTTCATCGATCCCGGGTTCCCGGTTCATAAACAGCAGTTAACAGTATTGGGGCAAAAATGGGAATCGTTTGATGTGTACGATTACAGAGGTGAAAAACTAAAAGAAAAATTGGAATCAATCCTGCAAAAAGGAAATATTTCATCCATGCTTTATTCCAATCCGAATAATCCATCCTGGATTTGCCTAACCGAAGATGAGTTGAAAATAATTGCCGAAATGGCTGATAAATATGATGTGATTGTATTGGAAGACCTTGCCTACGTTGCTATGGATTTCAGGAAAGATCTTTATACACCGGGTAAACCGCCATACCAGGCAACGGTTGCTCGTTACACCGATAATTATATCCTTTTCATCTCAAGTTCAAAAGCTTTTTCTTATGCCGGACAAAGAATCGGGGTGATGATAATCTCCGATACACTTTATAACAAGAGCTATCCCGGTCTTAAAAAATATTATAAAACAGAACAGTTTGGTTATTCTATGATCTTCGGTACTTTATATGCTTTGAGCGCCGGTGTAACTCACTCTGCACAGTATGCACTTGCGGCTATGTACAAAGCGGCAAATGACGGGGAATTTAACTTTGTAGAACAAGTAAAAGATTACGGTGAGAAAGCAAAGATTATGAAAAAGCTTTTTATCGATAACGGTTTTTATATCGTTTACGATAAAGATGTAGATGAACCGATTGCCGACGGTTTCTATTTTACTTTTGCTTATCCCGGTTTTAACGGTAATGATCTTCTGACTGAATTAATTTATTACGGTATAAGCGCAATCTCACTGGAAATTACGGGGAGCGAGAAAAAAGAAGGTATAAGAGCGTGTGTTTCGCTGGTACGCCGCGATCAATTTCCCGATCTCGAATACAGGTTAAAGAAATTCAACGAAGATCATCCGGTTAGTTGAAAAAAACCGTATTCGTAATCAAATTGATAAAGGTTTAATCTATTGTTAACTTATAAAATATATTATAAATATTTTTAAATTTAAGAATACCGGTTTATTGTAAATGAAAGTATATGAATTATTAAATGAAAAACACATCCTTACAAATTTTAAAAGTTTGGAAAAAGAAGATGTCATTAACGAGATGATAGATTTGTTCAAGGATGATGAAGAGGTAATTGACCTGGAAAAAGTCCGCTCGGCAGTAATTGAACGGGAAAAAATTATGTCCACCGGAGTCGGTAAAGGATTTGCCATTCCTCATGGAAAAACAAGTGCCGTTAAAGATGTTATTGCATCCTTCGGCAAAACAACCTCCGATATCGATTACGAAGCGCTCGATGGAAACCCGGTACACCTTGTGTTCCTTCTTGTAGGAAGGGATGATAAGGTGAGTAAACATATCAGGCTTCTAAGCAGAATTTCACGGATGATGAACAAAGATGATTTCAGGCAGAAGTTATTGGAAGCAAATTCAAAGAAAGAAATTATAAATATTTTTAAGGAAGAAGAAGAACACTACTCAGACGTTTAACTAATAACGAATACTTTTTAATTTCAATATACCCGTTTATCTGTCATTCCCACGAACCTTGCCCTACATCTGGAAGAAGTGGGAATTTCTTTATTAAATCGATAGAGCAGCATGATTAAAGCTATAAAAGGAACGAAAGACTTACTACCTGCCGATAACCCGCGCTGGCGATTCCTGGAGGAAACCGTTCGAAGGATTTTTGAAAATTTTAATTACAGGGAAATAAGAACTCCAATTTTTGAAGAGACAGCACTTTTTGCACGAAGCATCGGTGAAGAAACCGATATTGTAAGCAAAGAAATGTACACTTTTACAGACAAAGGCGGAACGAGTATAACGTTGAAACCCGAGATGACCGCCGGAGTTGTACGCGCCTACGTTGAACATTCGCTCGGCTCACAACATCCCGTTACAAAACTTTATTATATCTCCCCTATGTTCAGGCAGGAAAGACCTCAGGCAGGAAGGTTTCGCCAGTTTCATCAGTTTGGCGCCGAGGCAATCGGAAGTTCATCACCGGTTCTCGACGGAGAAATAATTCAAACGGCTTATGATATTCTCAAAGCGCTGGGGTTGCAGGATCTAACGGTTAAAATAAATTCTCTCGGTGTACCTGCCGATAGAGAAAATTATAAGCAGCTTTTGAGAAATTATCTGAATGATAAAAAAGATAAACTTACCGAAGACAGCAGAAAGCGGTTTGATAAGAATATCCTCAGGATCTTCGACAGCAAAGCTGAAAGCGATCAGGAATTAATAAAAAATGCGCCGATGCTGATAGACCATATTAATGATGAGAGTAAAAATGATTTCGAAGTTGTAAAAGAATATCTTAGCAAAGTTAATATCCCCTTCGAAGTCGATCCGAAATTAGTACGCGGGCTTGATTACTACACAAAAACAACTTTTGAAATCATAAGCGGTAAAGTAGGTTCACAAAGTGCGCTTTGCGGCGGCGGCAGGTATGATCTGTTGATAGAACAACTCGGTGGTAAACCGACCCCCGGCGTTGGTTTTGCTGCCGGGATGGAAAGAATTTTACTTGCATGTGAAAATGAGAACAGCTTTACGGTTGATGAACCTGCAATTGATGTTTATATAATAAGAATCGATAAAGAACTCGGGTTGGAAGTTAGTGCAATTGCATCACAGCTTAGAAGAAAAAACTTTACGGTTGATTACGATTACCTGCAGCGCAGCGTTAAAGCACAAATGCGCGAAGCGAATAAACTGAATGCGAAATATACTTTATTCATCGGAGGCGATGAGTATAAAAACGGGATGATCAATCTGAAAAATATGGAAACAGGGGAACAGACAAACCTTCCTATCAATGACCTATCCCGGGTTATCGACAACTTAAAAGCTTAAATGTACCCGGTTCTTTTTAAAATAGGACCATTCTCCGTTTACTCTTTCGGGGTAATGCAGGGACTGGGGGCATTAGTAGCTGCAATTATACTTTACAGGGAATCCAAAAGAAAAAATTTAGATATTTATTTCACGCTCGAAGTAGTTTTGCTTGCGATTTCTAGTGAGTTGATTGGATGTAAAATACTTTTTCTAATTGAGCACTGGAATGCATTTACTGCCGATCCCGTATCTATGGCTTTTACACCTGCCGGCTCAACTTTTTACGGAGGGTTCATTCTCGGATTAATTGTATTTTATATTTATTTGAAGAAAAAGAAAATTCCGTTTTTATTTGCTGCCGATACCGTTGCCCCTTCATTAACTGTTGCGTATGCATTCGGCAGGATGGGCTGCCATCTTGCAGGCGACGGTGATTACGGGATTCCAACCAATCTTCCATGGGCTGTAAATTATGAACACGGAGTAATGCTTCCTTCAATCATGTTCAGGGGAACCGGTATTGCAAAAACTTATCCCGATGGAATTGTACCGGATAACACTCCGCTTCATCCAACCTCCGTTTACGAATTTATAGCTGCATTAATAATTTTTACTATTTTATGGAAGAACAGAAAAAAAGCTGGGCTGATGGAAAACTATTTTTACTCTATTTAATTTTATCTTCAATCTCCCGTTTTTTAGTAGAGTTTATTAGATTGAATCCTAAAATTTTATTAGGGTTAACCGAAGCACAACTTATTTCAATTGTACTCGGCTCGGTTGGTTTATTCGGTTTATATAAATTGAGTAGTAATAAAAATAATGTGATAGTAAAGAGTCCGTCTCAAAAGTAAGTTTTACAAAATTGTCATTCCCCCCGGTTTACCGGTGGAAGTAGAAATTTAACAAACAGGAATTGAATGATGAATTTAATAATTGGAAGAAAACCTGTACTTGAAGCAATTAACTCAGGCGGACAGATTGACCAGGTTTATATTCTATTCGGGCAGCAGGGAAATATTATAAATGCGATTAGAGCTGCCGCAAAAAAGCATGGAATAAAATGTAATCAAATACCGCTTGAAAAATTCAGGACAGTTGTAACAAGCAAAAATGCGCAGGGTGTTGCAGCAATCAAATCATCACAAAAATTTTATTCGCTGCAGAATATAATATCGGATTCGGAAAAAAATGCATTTCCATTAATACTTTTACTAGATTCGATTCAGGACCCGCATAATGTTGGGGCGATACTTCGCACGGCAGAGTGCAGCGGTGTTAACGGCGTAGTAATTACAAAATATAAAAGCGCCCCGATTAGTCAAACGGTGGTAAAAACATCGGCGGGTGCAACAGAGCATATAAAAATCTCACAGGTCAATAATCTCTCGCAGGCAATTGATGAATTAAAAGCTAACGGTTTCTGGATTGTAGGTTCGTATCTTGAAGGTGCAAAACATTACACCGCTGTCGATTACAAAATTCCTGTCGCATTGATTGTAGGAAATGAAGAGAAAGGAATAAGAAGACTAACTGCGGATAAATGCGACTACCTTGTAAAAATTCCTATGACCGGGAAGATTCAATCGCTTAATGTTTCGGTTGCAACGGGAATCCTTCTTTTTGAAATTTTACGGCAGAGGGAAAAATAAGAATGTAAAGGAATTGCTTCACACCTGATAATTTATTAAGTTGCAAAAAAAATCCTCGGGGAGGAGATATGAGAATCCTAATACTAAGTGTTCTTTTATTGTTAACAAACATTTCATTTTCTCAATCCTATTTACATTTGTTCGAGCTTCGGGGGATTGAAGATTCATTAGGGAATACACATCTTTTTTATCGCTACGGTTATTACGGTTATCAAGGGATAAGCTGCTGGCAGAAAAACATTTATCATTTCGATATTACAAACAACACCGATACACTTTTTATCTTAGATTATGGTGTAGATCCTATCGGCAATGGATGTGAAGGACAATTCATAAATGATTATGAATTTTTTGATAATAACCCTGCAAAATATTTTTACGGCGGATACGATTATTATATTGATCCGGCTCCGATTCTACAAAGATACGACGGAGCAATTACGCTGCCTGTTTCAACGTTTGGAGGAATAACTGAAATTGAAATATCCGAACAAAATGACAGCCTGATTTATGTATCCCTAAACAATCTCCTATTAAAATCGACGGACGGCGGGTACAACTTTACGTTCAACGAAGATAGTCTTGCCTTTATTGATAATGCGCTGATTTCACTCAGCCATAACAATGATAAACAGATTTACGGTATAGATCAGAACAAGCTTGTACGGTCTGAAGATGAAGGACAAAGTTATATTATTGTAGATGACGATTCTCATTGGGGATCGAACTTCGATAAAGAATTATACTACGATGCTGACGCCCAGCATATTTACAGTGTTTCTACATCATCAAATGAAAGTGCTTTACTGATTTCTAACAGTAACGGCGATCCGTTTACATGGAATCTGCGGCTTACCGCACAGGGTATGATTTGGTTTACCCTGAATGAACAGAATCCTGGAGAAATTTATTATTCGGCAAGAAAGAAAATTTTTAAATCAACAGATTTTGGAAGCACTTTTATTTTATACCGCGAGCTGGATAGAAAAATAACAGGGCTTTATAAAAAATCGGGAAGTAATATACTTTACGCATCCACTCCGTTTAAAATTTTTGAAATTACACCCGATTCAACTCAAATAATAAAATTCCTGCCGATACCTGATGAGGTATTAAATTTATACCCCCTTAAAGTAGGTAACAGATGGGTCTATGATGAATACACTTTTTCAGAAGGAAATAATTTCCATGATATTTTTAGTAGAGAAGTTACGGGCGACAGTTTGCTGCCGAACGGCATACAATATTATTTAGTCGAAGAACATGCAGATTCAGCAGGATTTACAAATTATTCGTTTGAAAGAATTGATTCATCAACAGGTTTAGTTTACCGGTATTATGAAGACCCGGCATTGCCTGAGAGCGAATATTTAATTGACGATTTGCTTGCAGAAGTCGGGGATACAATATGGAGCAGCAGAGAATTTTACGATCCGGATTTGCCCACAGTCCTTATTCAGCAAAGAGAATTTAAGAAATGGGGTTTGAAAAAACCACGGATTATATATCAGCATCAGGGATTGGGTTTATATACGCATTCTTTAACAAGAGACATAGGATTAGACAGCATCGGCTATCATTTCGATTTTGGAAATACGGATATTATTCTCAAAGGTTGCATAGTAGATGGCGTAGTTTACGGCGATACAACCGTTGTCTCAGTAGAAGATGAAACACCGAATATTCCTACAAAGTTTTATTTATCCCAAAACTACCCAAACCCATTCAACCCCTCAACAAAAATAAAATTTACAATTCCGAAGTCTCCCCTCCCTGGAGGGGACGGAAGGGGTGGGTTGCAGCTTGTGAAACTTGTTGTGTATGATATTCTCGGAAACGAAGTTGCAACATTGGTTAACGAAGAAAAACCCGCCGGGGAATATGAAGTTGAGTTTGATGCAACCGGATTGCCGAGCGGAATATATTTTTATAGATTAATTGCGGGTAGTTATTCATCAACAAAGAAAATGATTTTATTGAGGTAAAAATGATGAAAAGATTATTAGCTCTTTTATTTCTTTTAGGATTTTTTTCAAATATTATTTCGCAAACAATTGTTTCACCGCAATTCTCTGAGCTAAATGGAATAGAAGACCAGCAGGGGAATACGCATTTGTTCTATAGGATATATACATCATCGTATGATTCTGTAAATTACTGGCCTATCTCATCAGATAATATCTATCATTTTGATCTTTCTACCCAGGCAGATTCTTTATTTCTCAAAAGTTATTATGGTGTTGATTCTATTTATCATCAGCCAGAAGAATTTGTTATAAGTGATTTAACATTCTGGCAGAATAACCCTGTGTACTTCATATATGGGGGTACAACAGAAATTACAATTTTAAATGAACATACTTTTATAAAAAGATTTGATAGCGAAAACACATACTATAGACGTGGAGTTGAACATGTAATTGAAATTTCAAACCAGAACGATAGTCTGCTTTATGCAGGTGTTGAGGTTTATGATTCGAGTGGATTTGAATTAACTATTAAGAGCATAGACGGAGGATGGAATTGGGAAAGTGTATCTGATGAATATGAACTGCTTTCTCTAAACCCTTCAAATGATCAGATCTTTTTTGCACGTGAAGAAATATCCAAGAACCTGTATAAAACCACAGATGGCGGAAGCTCATTTTATCTTGTAGATCCATCAATGACTTACTGGGAGCAGCAATATCATTATGATCCTGATGGGAATCATATTTATAGAATTATAAGAAATTTTCATACAAATGATTATGAATTGAAAATCTCCTCAAATGATGGAGATCCATCTTCCTGGGTAACTAAATACACTTTTACCGATCAGATATTTATCTCCAACAATTCTTCAATTTCTGGTGAAATCTATCTCGCGCATCGTAAAAACATTTACATTTCCACAGATTATGGAAATACTTTAAATCTCTATAAAACTCTTGATAGAAACATAGTTGGCATATACAAAAAGCCAAACTCCACAAAACTTTACGCTGCAACCAAGTACAAAATTTTTGAAATTACACCCGATTCAATCCATGTTATAAAACAACTTCCAGAAGATGATAATTTTGAATGGTATCCGCTTTCAATCGGAAATCTCTGGGTTTATGAGAATTATTACTATGAAAACGGAACACCACAATTTACTGGATATTCTTGGGATTTAATAACAGACACATTGACACTTGCCAACGGCAAGAAATATTTTAAACTAATCCGGCGAAATACAAACACTGTAAAAGATACTTTGTATTTACGTCTTGATTCAACATCGTCAATCATTTATGGTTATGATTTTAATTCAGAAAACGACTTGCTGTACGAAAACCTCGGTGCTCAGTTAGGTGATACAATCTGTTACGAATATAATCCAATATGGAACTGTCAAATTGTGCAATCTGAGGAAGATTATTCCATTTGGGGATTATCAACAATAAAAAGGGAAATCTATCCTAATCAAGTTGGTTGGATTTGCAGCCATTCTTTATTAAAAGGAATAGGATTATTTACGTATGGTTGTGGAGATCTAGTTGGTTATTACTCAAATTTAATAGGCTGTGTAATAGATGGAACAGTTTACGGCGATACAACAGTTGTTTCAGTGGAAGATGAAACTCCAAACCTGCCGAAAGAATTTCATTTATCCCAAAATTACCCCAATCCATTCAACCCAACTACAATTATTAAATATTCAATACCAAATGTAGCGCGAAGCGAAGCTTCGCAAAATAAAATAGTGCTAAAAGTATATAATGTTTTAGGCAAAGAAATAGCCACATTAGTTAACGAAGAAAAACCACCCGGCACTTATGAGGTAACTTTTAATGCAGCGGGATTACCTTCCGGTGTATATCTGTATAGGTTGACAACAGGAAATTTAAGTTATGTTAAAAAACTAATACTCATAAAATAATTAAATTAATCAAAACAATGTACATAACCATGTCAATATTCTGCGCAAAGAATTTTACAGTTGCACAAAGATCAGGATAACTAATTATTATTTAATGCGATAAGAAATTTTAAATGGGTACATGTCAAAAAGTGATGAGGAGATATTACTTATGAAAAAATTAAAAATAATTATTGTTTTCTTTATCTTAACACTGAATAATAGTTATTCTCAACAAAACCAGTGGATGATATTTAATACTTCAAATTCCTCTATTCCCACAAATAATATAAGCGATGTTGCTATCGATAAGGAAAACAATATTTGGTTTGTTCCACCTAAATATCCTCCAACTGATACGGGTTTAGGAATAATAAAGTTCGATTTTAATACTTGGGAAATTATTAATCAGACTCCTGGGGGAATCAGGTTAACTTATACTCGCACAATTACAGCAGACTTGGAAAATCGAATTTGGTTCGTTGGTTTTGATCCTTATAATCCATTCTGGGCATTTTGGGGTTACAAAAATGGAGATTGGATTTATTATAATTCTGAAAATTCACCCATTCCCAGCACACTACTCAATTGTGTAA
>BDSV01000224.1 GCA_002898075.1 bacterium BMS3Abin03 | reverse complement strand
TGACATGCATCACAACGGTGCTTTTACACTTTCACTTTCTTATGTCTTCTTTTCTGTTTTCGGTCAAGCCAGACCGGAACTTACAACTCACTGGACACCTCCAAAAGTTAAGCTTAATGGAGATTCATACAATTATTTTTTGAACATAGGTCCTATTAAAAATGTAAACGAAAATTACTTTAAAAACGAGATAAGTTTTTGGAATGATATTACCGAACATGGAACTTATGATGAATTCTGGCAGTCCCGCAACACGCTAAATTATTTTGATAACGTTACTCCTGCTGTAATGACGGTAGGCGGCTGGTATGACAGCGAAGATTTGTACGGCTCTCTAAATACGTACCAAACAATTGAAAAAAAGAATGAGAATACATATAACATATTAATTATGGGTCCCTGGCCTCACGGTGGCTGGGCACGCAGCAATGGCGATTCATTCGGTGATTTATTGTTTGGATTTAATACAAGTGAATTCTATCGTGACAGCATCGAACTCCCCTTCTTCAAATATTATTTAAAAGAAGAGGGCGAACTTAATCTGCCGGAAGCTTATGTGTTTGAAACAGGTAAAAATATATGGCATAAGTTTAATCAATGGCCGCCAGCAGATGAAACTGAATTGCAAGTATTTTTGGCAGATGATCATAAGCTCTCGATCGGTGAGCCGGAGAAGAACAGCACAGCAGATTATGATGAATATATAAGCGACCCCGATCATCCCGTTCCTTACACCGCAAAATTCCACAGTACAAAAGCAATGTACAATAGAACTTATATGGTTGAAGACCAGAGGTTTGCATCTTCGCGACCTGATGTCTTAACATTTGAAAGCGGCGACTTATACGGGGACATAACGGTTGCCGGACCGATTGACGTTGAATTGTATGTTTCTACATCGGGAACAGATGCGGATTGGATTGTAAAACTTATTGATGTTTATCCCGACACTGCAAAAAACCCCAACCCAAATCCGAACAAAGTTGAAATGGGTGGATATCAAATGCTAATTCGCGGTGAAATTATGCGAGGTAAATTCAGAAACAGTTTAGAACACCCTGAACCATTCGTTCCGAATAAAGTTACAAAAGTTAAAATCGAGATGAATGATATTTACCACACTTTTTTAAAGGGGCATAAACTTATGGTACAGATTCAAAGCAGTTGGTTCCCGATATTTGACAGAAACCCGCAAAAGTTTTGTAATATTTATAAAGCAAGCGAAGATGCTTTTCAGAAAGCAACGCAGAGGGTTTACCACACGGACGAATACCGGTCTAAGATTATTTTGAAAACAGTTAAAACAAAGCGCTGAATATTTTTAAATCATTTTTTCAATGCAAGAGCAAGTAATATAAACTTTTACAGAATGTTACTTTATAATTATTAATGTGTTCACTCTAAAAAGCCAATATTCCTTTTACAAATTGGTTTTCGGATTTTGGTTTTATTATAAACTCACTTTTATCATCTCTTAAAAAGAGAGTTTATGGTTAAATCCGAAAACCAATTAAAATAGTATATATTCCCAAGTGTCATTCCCACTGCCTGCCACGATCTATCGGGGAAAGTGGGAATCTATTAAATATTTTAAGTTTTTTAATCCTTGTTTCCTTTGTGATTACTTTTTAAATTAAAGTGGACTCATTAATTATTAGAAATAATATAGCTTTCTATAAGCTCTATTTTGATTCACCTTCTCAATACAAGACAAATGAAGAGATTCCCTCCCTTCTAAATTAAATCATTTTAACAGGGGCATAACTTTTGAGCTATTATTTAATTAATCAGTCATTATTGGTTCCGCTTCATCTGTTGCAACGCAGCATTTTCTGATTATAAAAACGAATAAAAATCTTATTAGTTAAAGCAGCGGGGTATTATTCTCACTGTAATCTAAATCCTATTCGACTAAATAAATTCCCGCAATAAGAAAAAATGTTTGGACATGAAATGAAAAAAATAAATTTAGTTATTATTGCCATTTTTTATCTGTTGCCGATAAGAATTTTGCCTCAACAAATACACGATACCAAACCAAATGATGAGAAAAAAACAAATTTATCCGTTGATGAGATAATTGTAACAAAACCTAATGGTGGCGAAAATTGGTTGGCGGGAACATCACACGATATTACCTGGACTGACAACATCAGTGCTCAAGTTAAAATAGAATTGTTCAAAGGCGGCGTCTTTCAATCTACTATTGCTGCTTCCACTTTCAGCGATGGACAATATCCCTGGGACATTCCACTAAATACTCCGGCTGGTACAGATTATAAGATTAAGATAACAAGTGTCGATGACAGCAATGTATTTGATTTCTCCGATGCTGATTTCACTATTACTTCTCAGCAGATAATCGTTACTCAACCTAACGGCGGGGAGAACTGGCTGACCGGCTCTAATCACGATATTACCTGGACCGACAACATCAGCGCCCAGGTTAAAATTGAATTATTTAAAGGCGGCGTCTTTCAATCTACTATTACTGCTTCCCCTTTCAGCGATGGTCACTTTCCCTGGGACATTCCACTAAATACTCC
>BDSV01000223.1 GCA_002898075.1 bacterium BMS3Abin03 | reverse complement strand
TCAAGTTCTTTCATTTCAAGCGTGTTGGTCAGGTAATATTTCACACGGTCGTTGTCATCCAAACTGTAACCGAGTTCTTCAAGCAGGAAAGACATCTTCAGATGCCCGATTGCATAAGGCGCCATCATAAGTTCAAAAGCATAATAATTTTCGAGCACCTGTTCTTTAAGAAAATCTTTTACCGCACCTTTGCCGTACTTGCTTTCAAACTCGTCAACAGCAACCTGAATTGCTTTTGCAGGAAAACTTAACGTTCCACCTGCGGGATCCAGCAGGGTAACATTTTTGCCCGCAAGTCCGTCATCTATACCAAATTTTTCTTTAAGAATTAAATGGAGCGAACGAACGATAAACGAAACCACGGGTTCCGGTGTGTAATAAACTCCCCGCTTTTCTCTTGTTGCCGGATCGTAAACTTCGAGGAATGTTTCGTAAAAATGAAGCACCGGATCGCTGCCTTTTCCTTCATGGTAATATTTCTCCAGTATTTTTTTAGCATCGGCAACGGCAAGCACTTCGGTTATATCGTCAATTATAATTTCCATCTGCCGCGGGATCTCTTCCACGGAAATGAATTTAAAGATGTCTCTTAATATCCCGATGGTTTTAGGTATATATGAGAAAGCAAGCTTTCGTGTAAAATCATCCCCTGCGCGAAGGCGTGCGGCAAAAAGTCCGTAAGTAATCGTTTGAGAATAAAGATCGGCAAACTCTTCTTCCGAAATTCCCGCAATTAAAAATTCTTTAAATGCCTCGTAGAACCCGTGGACAGATTCAGTGCCGCTTTTTAGTTCTTCGCTCACAATTTCATCTTTAAGGAAGCGGGTTCGTTTTGCAAGTTCCACTGCGAGTGTTTTTGCCGTATAAGTTTTAGGAAGAGAAAAAGAAAGAAAACGCAAAAGCAGCTCGAAAAATTCATCTTCATTTTCAACAGGCGGAACTATGCCTAATTTTTTAATAACATAAGGTCTTGCAATTGAAACTTTGGCGGTAAGTTCGCCGTTGCTGTAAAACCGGAATTCCGTAAAATTAGTAAGAATAACATTCGGGAAAGTGGAAAGATAGCATTCAAGCTGTTCGGAATCTTCAATTCTATTTAAATCAGCTCCTATATCCTTTGCTTCGATGTAACCGGTAATTTTCTGTCTGCCGTCCCACACTCTGAAATCCGGATTACCTGCTTCGGTTTGTTTCGGAAGGATTGTAATATCTATTTTTTTATTTCTTTGCTTCTCCGAAAATGCAGTTATAAAATCGGCAAGAATATTATAGTAAGATTCCTCCCTCGCATCACCTTTTTGGTATGTTTTGAAGATGCTTTTAAGATACCCGGCTGTTAAATCCTGTTTTTCGGTTTTCATTTACTCACATAAAGATTGGGAACAAACAAATTTATGGATTTATGATTAAAGATTTAAATCGAATCCATATTTTAAGTAACTGATAATTCCTTTTTTATCCACTTCGTTTGACCACCCTTTTTCAGTGTGACTCATTTTTATTAAATCACCCGTTGGTAATTTATTTCATTTGTGGCAAACTAAAATTTGATTACCCACTGTATTTCACATAGACCTACTTTTCTTAATTCCAACAAATGAAAAATAATTTTCTCTGTTTATCACTTCCATTTTACTCCCGGGGTAGGCAGAAAGAAATGTTTTGGGAAACATTACCTTTTTCGGTTTACTCCATTTAAACTCAAACGCATATAAGATACCTTCTCTTTCTTCAACATAGTCTATTTCCTGCTGCTGTAACGTTCTCCAAAAAAATGAACGCACGGATTCCCCTTTATTAGCGTATAATTTAAATCTTTCACTAATCAGAAAGTTTTCCCACAATGCACCGGCATCGCTCCTAAATTCCATCTGGTTAAAGTTTGAGATCAAAGCATTCCGGATCCCGGTATCACAAAAATATATTTTTCTCTTTTTGCTTATCTCCGATCTGATATTTCTGCTGTATGGAGGAAGTCTGAATATCACAAATGCTTTTTCCAACAGGTCGATATATTTTGCAACGGTTTCTTTATCGATATCCAATGTGTTCGATAGTTCATTGTATGAGACCTCGTTACCTATTTGAGAAGCAATCGCAATAAGCAGTTTTTCCAATATTTCCGGTCTTCTTATATTTTGATATGAAAGAACATCTTTAAACAAATAACTTGATGCGAGGTTTTGAAGAAGCAATTTTCTTTCAGCGGGTTTTAATGTAATCTCCGGATACATTCCAAAAACTATCCGCTCATTTAACAGTCGATTTTCCTCAATCCATCCATGCTCATCGGATAATTCTTTCATTGAGAAGGGAAATAAAGTGAAGTCATATTTTCTGCCGGTTAAAGGTTCGTTTATTTCATTTGATAACTCGAGCGCAGAGGACCCCGTGGCAATTACCTGAGTTTGAGGGAGTTGATCTATAAAAAGTTTTAACGTGATCCCTATGTTTTTTACCCGCTGGGCTTCATCAATCAGAACCAATTTCTTTTGTCCAACAATATCCTTGAGTTTTGTCGAGGTCGGTTCAGTCAACATCAAACGAATATCCGGCTCATCACAATTTAAATATAAATTCTCCTCCGGATAATTCTCCGAAATCATTTTTATTAAAGTTGTTTTACCTACCTGCCGGGCACCCGTTATAATTACGAGCTTTCCCTTAAAAAGTTTTTTTTGGATTGTTGTTTGTATTTCTCGCTTTATCATATTTTTCTCGATTATAATCGCTAAATAATATAATAAATTTCGATTATAATCGCAAAAAAGTATAATATTTTTCGATTATAATCGCAGAACATCATAAAATTAATCATAAAAGTTATATTTTGAAGGAATTTCTCACTATCCGGATGAAAAACTTATTTGTCTTGTAAATACTGTTTTTTCGAAGGAAAATATTCAGCCGCGAATCTCGCTAATTAACGCTAATAATTCTTGCAAATTAGTGAAATTAGTGGCTATTTTTCAAACTTACTATTATCTCGAATCAACCTTCTCTTTTTCCTTTTTATCAACAATCAATTTATGATCGAGGTCGGCAATTCTCAAAGCGAGTTCTGTAATTAGTGTAGAGATTTTATCAATCTTCTCAAAATTTATTTTTTCTACATCATCGGTGGGCTTGTGGTAGTCTTCTATCATATGATCATAAAAGAAAACTATCGGGATGTTATGCTTTGCATAATTGTAATGATCGCTCCTGTAATAATACCTGTTCGGGTCGTCCGGATCATCAAATTTATAATCGAGATAAAAATTGACGGTTTCTTTATTTGCTTCTCTTACAAGATTATACATTTCCGTGCTTAATTTTTTTGAGCCGATACAATAAATCGAATCATCGCTTTTGCGCCCAACCATATCAATATTTATATCAGCCACAATATCATTCATAAAATCTGCGTTCTCCGTTAAATACTTTGAACCCAACAAACCTTTTTCTTCGGCGGCATGAAAAATAATAAGTATCGATCTTTTGTTTTTATGCATAGCGGATAGTCTTCTTGCTGCTTCAAGAATTGCAACTGTTCCCGAACCGTCATCATCCGCGCCGTTATAAACCTCATCGCCTTTTTTACCAAGATGATCGTAATGAGCAGTCAAAGCTACATATTCA